>NZ_CBAYMC010000087.1:0-15766 GCF_964826245.1 Armatimonas sp.
GGTGCTCTTTGTCAGTATCACCTTCAACGATATTCTCAAGCTTCTGGGGAGAGGCTAGCAACGATGAACTCAGGCGAGGTCACCGAGCCCGTCGCACCAGAGATGAGCTTTGAGGAGTTTGTCGCCTGGTGTGAAGCGAATCCGTACCATGACGAAAACGGCATTGATCTATCGCATCTCCGTGAGAACCTAAAACTAACACCAAGAGAGCGAGTCGAAAAACTCCAACGAGCTGTCGCGATGGTTGTGAAAATCCGACCGCTTAACTCGCGACAAAAGTCATGATTGAGCAGATTCCACCTGAGTTTTCCCAAGTGCTTCAGGATTTGGTCGCGTTCGACATCAAGTTTGTGGTTGTTGGTGGTTTGGCTCTGAGCTTGCTCGGTGGTGATCATTTCACCTATGACATGGACATCTCACCGGTGCCTGATCTGGCGAACCGAGAGGCTCTGATCGTGTATTTGAAAACTCTTCATGCGCGGCCACTGGGAATGCCTCCAAGCCAGAACTTCCAGATTTTACCTCGGCATCTTGAGATTGGAAAGCTTCGATTCCTCAATCTTAAAACAGATTTGGGAGACATTGATATTCTTCCTCTCCCTGCTGGGATAGACTCGTTTGAGGGACTCTGGGAGCGTTCGGTGGAGCTGGACATGGGCGGATTCAAGGTGCGAGTGGCCTCGCTTGAAGACTTGGCGGCAATGAAACGGGCGGCGGGACGAACCAAGGACAAGCTCCACTTACTGGAAATTGAAGCGCTGATTCGCCTGCGCGATGAGGAAGGTCTGAGTGCGACGTAAGCATAACGGTTTTTTGCTGGTTCTTGCCCTGCCACTACTCGCACTGACTGGGTTTGCGCTCAAACAGCCTGAGGTGCCGCAAAAGACACAGCCCGTGCGTGATCCTGCACCGCATGAAGTTGCCTTGCTTGCAAGTGGTAGCCGAGCACTGGTGACGGAGCGTGGGACGGGCTCGGTTGCACTCTTCGATTTGGTGGCGGGCAGTGTGCTGGGCCGGGCTGCGGTAGGTCAGGAGCCATTCTGCGTGGCGGCACGTGCCGATGTCGCCGTGTCAACGAACTACGGCTCGGACTCCCTGAGCGTCCTCACGATCTCGGGTGATACGCTCACGGTTGCTGCGACCATTCCCGTGGGAGATGAGCCGCGTGGCGTGGTGCTGAGCCGCGAGGGGAAGACAGCCTACGTGGCGCTGGGCGGCGAAGATGTGATTGTGGTGGTAGATCTTGCCAGCCGCAAAGTGCTCAAGCGACTCCCGACGGGCCTAGAGCCGTGGCATGTCGCACTCACCCCCGATGGTAAGCGACTGGTCGTGGGCTGCACGCGTGCCCGGACACTCTCTGTCTATGCGCTCCCTAGTGGTGAGGAGCTCTACACCGTGCCACTCAATGGGCGCAATGTACGCCATATCGGCATCTCCCCCGACGGCAAACAAGCCCTGGTTCCTTTCATCAACGAGCGTCGCTTTCCTGCAACCAAAGATAACATTGATCGGGGCTGGGTGGTGGGCAATCGCCTTGCCCGCGTGCCACTGACGGAAGAAGGGCCGCGTGAGGCGATTGCACTAGACACGCAGGGCGATGCACTGGGCGATGTGGACGGCTGCACGGTCTCTCCCGATGGCCAGACAGTCGCACTCACCGCAGGCGGAACCCATGAGCTAGTGCTCTTCTCCAAGATCGCCGGACTCCCCTTTGTGGCCTTTGGTGGCCCCGAGGACTACCTAGAACCCGAGTCGGTGCAGCGGATTCGGCGCATCAAGCTGGGTGGCAGACCGCTGGGAGCACAGTTCTCAAGAGATGGCAAGCAGCTCATTGTCGCCAATGACTTTCTCAATGCGGTTCAGGTGGTAGATGTCGCGTCGGGAGCCATCACAAAAACGATCGCGCTCGGTGGCCCAAAAGTGCCGTCACAAGTGCGCCAGGGCGAGCAGCTCTTCCACGATGCCAAGCGCTCCTTCCACGCCTGGTACTCCTGCGCCTCGTGTCATACGGAGGGCCATACCAACGGCGGCAACTTTGATACCTTCAACGATGGTAGCTATGGCAGGCCCAAGAAGACCCTGAGCCTCCGCGGCGTCGCCCAGACCGCGCCCTACACCTGGCACGGCTGGCAGAAGACACTGCGGCAGGGGATTGTCGAGTCGTTCACCAAGAGCATGCAGGGCGAGGAGCCAACCGTGGCGGAGGCGGAGGCCGTGGAAGCCTACTTAAAGTCGCTGGACTGGAAAAAGTCCCCGTTTCCGACAAACGCCGCTGGCCAGAAAGTCTTTGTCGCCAAAGGGTGCACGGGCTGCCATGGGGGGACAAGCTACGCCACGCCAACCATCACCAAGACAGGACTGGAAGAGGCAGGGGATGCTTACGAAGGCTACAACCCCCCGACCCTGCGCAATGTCTACAGCCGCGCTCCGTATCTGCATGACGGACGTGCACGCACGCTAGAAGATGTCCTCACCAAACACCACCGTCCTAGCCCGCTCACCGGCCAGCCCGACTGCACGCCGCAAGAGCTAAAAGACCTTGTCGCGTTTCTAAAAAGCCTGTAGTGTCTCTAGCCTCCGAGGGAGCGGAGGCCGTGTGCGGCGGCGCTGGTGGGGATACTGTCTGTTGTCGTGGGAGTGGGGGCGGCTGTGGGAGTGCTCTGCGCCGTGACGGCAGGCGCGGCGACTCCGAGACGGCGCAGGGCATCGTGGGCGTAGGTGGTTTGGAGGCCGTTGGGGAAACGCTGGATCAGCTCGATATAGAGGGCCACTGCTGCTGACTTATCGGCGGAACCCTGCTCCTGGAGTCTTGCTTTTCGCATTAAGGCGAGCTCGCCATCACGACCACGTGGGTCGTAGAGGAAGACACGCTGGTAGAGCTGCTCGGCAAGCGCGTAGTCTCCCAGGCTCTCTAGGCGACTGGCCAGACGCAGCAGAACTGGCGCCGGAATCGCTCCCGGCTCGCTTGCCAGATTCAGTGCCATCCGGGCGACAGCATCGGGCTCTTCACTGCCAATGAGAACCTGAGCACGCTTCACAAATATCTCACGAATGTTGGAGTAGTTGACACTCTGAGCGCTACTCTCCGAGCTACTGATGGCGGAGCTCATCGCCTTGCGGCAGTAAGTGAACACTAGCTCGGGGTTGTTGGGATCGTGCTCGAGGAGGGCCTCCAGCTCATGTGTGGAGAGTATTGCGTAGTCGCCGCGAACCTCGGAGCGAATAGACTCCGCCTCTGAGGCTTCCTCACTCTCGCGATCCTCGCGAAAGAGGAGCGGCATGAGTGCTCCTAAAGTGGCTCCGGCAAGCCCTCCTAGCGGCACGAGTGCTCCCTGGATCCCTTGCTGGAGGGTGATCCCCGAGACGATAAGAGTCACCACAAGAGAGTAGAGTGCCACCCAGATTCCCTGCCAGTCCCCCGCCGATTCGGAGTCCCCGGTTGCAGCGCGCAGAAGGCCCAAGCTGGGGAAAATCTTGATGCGAGCAAAGGGGAACAGGTAGATAAAGGCTCCCATGCAACCTAAAACTCCTCCAATCGCCCCGAGTGGCTTGGGCTCTACCCCTAGCCCTAGTGCGAGGCCGTGGCTACTGACTCCCCCGGCAAAACCGGCGAGGAGGTAGATCAGCAAGAGCTTCACGGGCCCGAGTCGGTTTTCTACGGCTCCGCCGAAAACCCAGAGGAGCAGGCAGTTAACGAAGAGCTGTGCAAGGCTTGCATTTTGAAAAGGGGCACTTGCCAAACCAAAGGGAGCGAGAGAGGGAGCGAGCAAAAAACACATGCCGCTGATAACGATGAGTGCGATGGATGTGATAGGGACATGTTCAAGAGGTGTTTTGGCGCGGTAAGGGATCATATTGAGTTTTGTTCTTTCCCAAACGGGACGGTGGTATATTGGAGATGGTGGGGATCAATTCCTTGTTCCCTCGCAAAGCAATTCCTGTACGAATCGTTTAGAGAGCCTCTTGAGGGACGCTGTGGCACTGGCGGCAGCGTGCTTCGTAGTGCTCGGTTGCGCCAATGAGCACGGTCGGGGCGCTGGCGGGAGCAGGCAGGCCATTGAGGAGCCGCTGGGAGCGTGCGGCATTTCCCCCGCAGACCGCGCAGATCGCCCGGAGCTTCACGACATCGTCTGCGACGGCGATGAGCTGAGGCATCGCGCCAAAGGGGGCCCCACGAAAGTCCATGTCGAGCCCGGAGACGATCACCTCTTTGCCTTCGTCGGCGAGTGCCTGGCAGACGCTGAAGATGCCTTCGTCGAAGAACTGCGCCTCTTCAATCGCGACAACCTGAGTCTCAGGGGCAACGGTGAGGTAGAGTGCGGCGCTGTTCTCCACGGCCAGTGCCTCGTGGAGCGCCCCATTGTGGGAGCGGATGACGGTGGCGGGGTCTCGGGTGTCGAGGGCGGGCTTGAAGACCTGAACCGTGCGCTTGGCGTAGAGTGCGCGGCGGACAAGGCGGATCAGCTCTTCTGTCTTGCCGGAGAACATCGAGCCACAGATAACCGTGAGGGAGCCAGTAGGCATACCGGCCATTCTACCCGACACACGCCGATTGGAGTCCCCCCGATTAGAACGGGGGACGGGAGAGCTAAAGCGACGAAGGGCCACCCAGAGGGTACCCAGGCCATAAAAATTCTGTATGGCCCGAAGCGGCCTTTGTAGCGCGAAGCGCTCGTTAGCCCTGCCGCTCTAACCGGCGGGGTGATTCACCCGGCGGCAGGGGACAAGTTTCTGGAACTCCGTGCCGTGGGCGGCAAGGGGCAGGGAAAAAGCGGTGCGCTGATGGGCAAAATACTCCGTGAGCTGTGTGGCGGCTTGCTGGAAGCCAGTAATCGCCTCGCCATTGGAGGTAAGCCGGAGCGTGCAGAGCGGGGTTTTGAGGTGCGTGTGGTGGGTCACAGTCTGCATTATTCCACAGAAAAAGAATTGACTTTGCCGTTCCGGGTCGGGCATACTCTTCGTAGTGTTGGGAGTGGAGGGCGGAGTTACAATCGTTAGCCTTTCAAGCCTTCGGGTTTGAGCCACGATGTTTCGTCGTGGTGGCCGTAAAGCTCGCTTTACATCACCGGTCGCCGATGCGGCTCAGCGCAGTGCGTAGTAGTACGCTACCTCCGTGGTGCGCGCTGATGAGCCTTCGGCCACACCCCATGGTAGCGTACTACTACGCACTGCGCCTACAGTGATCGTCGCCGGTCCCTGCAGGATAGTAGCGACTGTCGCCCTCCACTCCAAACACAGAGTGCTGTGTGGAAGATCACTATGCCTGAGTCCAACACCGATCTGCTTCGTTTTGTCCGGGAATCTCCCCTCACCTTTGGCCCGTGGCGCGAGCTGAAGTCTCTCTATAAGAAATTAGAGGCTGACCCAAGTGCCAAACCTGAGACTCTGGGAGCGCTTATCGCACGGCTCGATACCACGCCGCTGAGCCAGCCGAGTGAGCAGCCCCGCGTGGAGATCGGACGTGCCCAGAGCATCGCGGGGATTGCGGCTCAGGGAGAGAAGCTCGCGGTGGTTCTCAATCGCTCCTGGAACAATCCCTATCTCTCACTGCTCGATTTCTCGGTGCCCGACAAGCTAAAGCCCAAAAAAGTTGGGATCGCCAAGCTCGAAAATGCCCCACGAGATATCCGTCAGGTGCTCTGGTGCGGCCCCCTGATCGTCCTTGCCTATCCCACCGAGCTACGTATTTTTGAACCCGAGCGCGACACGCTCAACCCACTCGCGACGCTCACGGTTAATAACTACCACGTGGCGGCACAGTTTCCCTATCTCTACGTGATCGTCAAAGACGCGCTGCGTATTTTTGACCTCCGCGATATTCACGGCTCTGGTGCGGGTCTGGATATGCGCGGGGCAAAGCAAGTGGCGGTAGGCGAGGGGTTTGCCGTCGTGCTGGGCGAGGGAGCAGGCTTTGCCTGGAACCGCCTGCCGACTCCTGGGGGCATTAAAGTTCTTGATACCAGTGATCCCCAAAAGCCCGTCATGGTTGGCGAGCTGCCCCTGGCCAATGCTAAGACTCTGGCGCTGGAGGGGAAGATGCTGTTTGTCTCCACCTCCACACGGAACAACAGTCAAGATCTACACCGCATTGACTTAGGGAGGCTGAGCGCACCTACTGTCACGGGAAAGCTGAATCTGGGTTACAGTTACCAGGAGCTGAGCTTGGGGATCATCAACGGACTGGTGTACGCAGCGGATCAGTTCCGTCTGAGGCTCCTTGATGGTCGCGATGCCACCCTTAAAGAACTCCCGCTAACACATCATGTTCAGGCACAACAGCTTGCGCTTAGCCGTGAATGGCTCTACGCCCGCTCCTGGCAGGGACTCTCGCTACTGAGCCTGGCCTATCCCGAGCGGCCCACTCCCTACGGCACGCCGCCCTCAGCGCGAACCATTGGCTACATGAAGCGCCGTGCGCGGCGACACCTACGCACCTTGGAAAGCTCCGACCCGATGCGCTTTGTGGAGCTGGCGTCTCACACGCTGAGCAATGTCACCGAACCGCTGGAGCCTGCCCAGAATTGGATCGCCTTCGACCTGCTCTATGGGGCGGGAAAGCGCTTCGAACAACGCAGCCACGGGCGTGGGGCGTATGTGGAGAAAGCCACACTGGGCCTAAATCTCCGGCGATTCGAGGCCCGTGGCATGGCGGCATGGACAGCACATCCCGAGCGGGCCGCAACGCTCTATTTGAGTGGAAAAGCGATCTGGCAAGCACGCGAGCTGGCACTGAAAGCCTTGCGGGCGGCAAACGCCGCTGTGCCAGATGCCAAGGGAGCGGGCGTCGCGACGCCCTCACTGCTGCTCACGGCCTACGGGGTGCGGGAGCTGGTCGACGCGAAGAAGCTCACGCCGGAGCTAGCGGCACTGGGATTTGCCAAGGCCATCGCCCGACAGCGCACCAAGCTCCTGCCCAAGCTACTCAGCCACGCCGACGCTGATCCCACCTGGAAAGTGGCTTTTGTGGAGTGCGTTCTCCAGGCGAGCGACCCCACCAAACTCCGGCGCTTTGGTGCCATTGCCGGACTGGTTGCGGAGCGCTTCCCCGAGGCGGTGGGCGGCACTGCGGTGATTCGGCTTGTGCCGGGGCTGCTTGCAACGGGCACGCCCAATCTCACGGCTCTTGCGCACAATGCCGCTCAGTCGGTGGACGAAGGGACACTGGCAGAGTGGCTGGAGCTCCTACCACCGCTACGGGAGGCAGACTATGAGGCGCTCCTCATCGCGCTAGAAACGGGAGCCGCAGGCAAGGATCTAGGTGAGCCCTACGAGCTGATCGAGCACGAGAATGCTCTTGTTCGTGCAGCCCTCTGGCGCGTTCTTGCAGCCTCGGCGACGGCGAAAGAGTCACTAAGAAGCCTCTGGGAGGGTCTTCTCATGGCCTCCGCTGTCAACGATGCGCTCCAGACTGCGATGAACTCGCCTTATGCTCTGGCGACTCTTGGGCGGGCAGGTTTCACGGCAGCGGAGCTTTCGACAACGCTTACCGAGCGCCCGTTTCTGGTGGGGATTCTCGACACGCAAGCGTTCACCGCACTTACCCAGACACTGCCTGTCGGGGCGACGCTCAATCTCATCGCCGCTGCCGACGACGCCGTCTGGGGCCGGATTCGCGATGGCTGGGTGCGGAACTTGCGCGAAGGCTTGGGGATCACGGAGCTCTGGAGTGCTCTGCCGGAGGCACTGAAAAACGATACGACGGGCAACTTAGAAGCTCGCGTCCTTAACGATTCTACGATCACCGAGTGCCTGCTGACCTGCGAGGAGGCAGCGCGCCTGCTCGAAATCCGGGAGTCTGCTCTCGGGCCGCTCTTGGGGCGCTGGCTGGTGCGGCACTGGCCCAATCTGGAAAACGATGAGGGGCTTCTACTCACGGCCGCCACTCATGTGCTCGCCGATGTACGAACGCCCGCGCTGGAGATTGTCGCTCGAAAACCCCTCCGGCTCCCCTTTGCTCTGCGCCTGCTGGAGTGCGAGATTCCGGGAAGTGTTGCCGTGGGCAAGCGCTGGTTTGAAGGAAGTAGCCCGGAGGAGCTGGCAAACCGTGTGCTGGCGCTCTGCGATAGCCCCATCACTTCCGTTCGCACCTACGGGCGGCAGTTTGCGACGGCAAAAGCGCTCACGGGCGAAAAACTCGCCCTGTCGCTCTTTGAACACGACGAGCCGGACATGCAGGCCTTCGCCGCCGAGGTGGCGGGCGATACATCTGCGCCACGCTTTGATCGCACCGTACTACGCGCTCGCCACAAGTCGCGGCGGGCAAAAGAGGCGGTTAAAGTCCGTCAGGAAAATGCTGCGCCTGATGCTCAGGTAGATGTCGCGACTCTGCTCGCTCTTGCCCGTGGCGCGGGAAGCACGCGCGATGCGGAGTGGGCGCTGGTACAGCTCACCAAGCGGGCACTGGCGGGTGAGACCATCGAGGGGCTTTCGGTGTGATCGCCCCCCAACCCCCGTCCAACGGGGGAGATAAAAGGAATTTCCTCATTTTTCCCCCGCCGGGCGGGGGCTAGGGGGTAGGATCATGGAAGTAACACAAAACTACGCACGGCCCTCGGCGGCGGGGATTGATGACGCCGGGGCGCTTCGGATGGGGCTCACAGCGGAGGCATCGCGGCCTGGGGTGCAGCTTACCGCGCAGATTTTAGATAGCCGCAGCTACGCCCGCGTGATGCTCGCGCTCTACAATGTGGTGTCGTCGGACTTGCGCAGCAAGCAGAAAGACTACAGTGGCTACCAAAAGTGGGTAGAGGAGCGCTACCTAGAGGAATTGGACACGACGATGGGCGCAAAGATGCGTGCTCTGCCGGGTCTAAAAGAGAAGCAGGGGCGACTGAAAGAGCGGCTCAAGCACCTCAGTGGCGAGATACGTCCCCTGGAGGGGAGGATTCAGAGCGCGGAGTTTTACGGCAAGCGTGGGGAGTACTTTAACTGGCTCCGCAAGCACGATATGGATGCCTGGTGGGTGCTTGATCCTGTGGTTTCCGTGCACGAAGACTGCGTCGTGTTTGAGGTCTTCAGCCTGGATGAGTCGTCGTACGGGCGCGTGACGGTGCCTTGGGAAAAGCTCGATGTCTTGGGCGACGTTCGCTATGGGACGACCAACGTGGACTACTCCAGCGCCCTCGCCGATGAGATGCGCCGGATTCGCTCCTACCGCCCCGCGTTTCTCTCGGTCGCCGCCGAGGGGGTGAGCATCGCGACGGGAGCAGGGGAGCGGGTGGAGAAGAAGATCGATCTTCCGCCGACCTGGGTGCGTGGCTTCTTGCAAGTGCAGTCCGCCGCGGTCTATCCCGCGATTGAGGTGCCGTTCTCCCCCGAGACCATCGCCGATGTACTTGCGGCACTCCAGCGCGAGCGGGAGAAGACCGGCCCGCGCTCCTTGCGATTTCAGCTTATGCCCGGCGAGTGCCCGACCATCACCATCGAGCCGTGGGGGACGGTGATCAAAGAGCGCATCCATAAGTTCACGGGCGACTCTGCCACAGAGATTCGGCTCTGGGGGCGGCGGCGCTTGCTGGCGTTTGCGGACTTGCTTCCCCACGCCGACTTGGTGACCGCGCGCTTTCTGGGAACGGGCATGCCCTCGTACTGGAGCATCACGCTGGATGGGCATCGGTTTGATATTGGCGTCTCGGGTTGGACCAAGAACGACTGGTCGAGTGCGGCTCGCTTCGATGTGCTCGCCGCCACGGGGCAGGCCAGCGACGGTGACATTGCCAAGGCATCCCAAGAGCTCGAAAAGCGCCTCAAGCTCGTCCCAGCGGACATTGCCGACCTCTCCACTGAGACGGCTACCGCGGCGCTCCAGCGGCTCTGCGCCACAGGCATGGCGATGTACGACCTCGCCGACTCGTGCTACCGCTGGCGTCAGCTCCTCCCGTTCCCCGTGCCTGAGAGTGAGGGCGATCAGCGCAGCAAGCTCGCCGCACGCATCGTCCAGACCGGCGGCGTGAGCTTCCTGAAAGACACCGACGACGACGAAGCCTTCTCCACCCTCACCGCCCGCACCGATGACACCACGTTCCGGTTCCGCGCCTGGGTACGGGGTGGCGAGACGCGGCGCGAGGCCAAGTTCGCCGTGACGCTGGATCTTGATAACGATGGTCGCGTGCGCTTCGCCAGCTGCACCTGCTCGTTCTTCAAGCGCGAGAAGCTACGCAAAGGCCCCTGCGCCCATATCCTCGCCGCCGTCGGGCTAGCGTCACAGCAGCTTCTCGGGGCCAAGGCTGCCAAGAAAGCCGATACGAGTAGCGCCGATGCCTTCGACTTCACCGACAAGACCTTTGTCTTCACCGGGGCACTCACAAAATTCACCCGTGAGCAAGCCGAAGGGATCGTCGTCCAGCGCGGCGGAAAAGCGTCGGGGAGCGTCAGCAAGAACACTCATTATCTGGTTGCGGGCGACAAAGCGGGTAGCAAGCTCGTCAAGGCGCAAGAGCTAAAAATCCCCGTCATGACCGAAGATGAGTTCTTGGCACTACTCGGAGGAAGCATCGCATGACAGCGGCAGAGCGACAGCGTTTGAAAGAGATCGGCAAGGATGCTTTTATCCGTGAGGAGATGGTGCGCCTGGGGTTCTGGCCGCCCTCGCCGGAGATCGCCGAGCAATCGGCGGAGGCGGAGCGGAAGCTGCGGCCTCTCTACGACGAGCTGGTGAGTGTCCGGCGCGAGCTGGATGGAGTCGAGAAAGAGATTCGGGAGAGCGGCGATGTCCCGGCGCTGCTGGCGGAGATTCGGCGCAAGCGGATCGAGCGTGTGCGTGCGGCGCGCGTGGTCAAGAAAGTCGAGCGCGAGGCAGCGCTGGTCAAGAAACAGGAGCAAGACGCGCTCTGGCGGCGCACCAGCCTGCCGCATCTTGGACGTGGTGTCTCGGGCGGACTTAAATTTGCCGACGGCGAAATAGAGACGCTTTGCAATGCCATCGGCCTGACGGAGCGCGAGCTGGCGTGGCTCTGCTACCAGCGGTCGGCGTCGAAGACCGGGCACTACTCGCTCTTTACCATCCCCAAGAAGCGCGGTGGTAAGCGTGTGCTGGCCTCGCCTAAGAGCAAGCTCCGCCAGGCACAGCGCTGGATTCTGAGCGAGATTCTCGCCAAGCAAACTCCCCACGCCGCCGCGACGGCTTTTTCTCCCGGCGCGTCGGTGGTGAAGAACGCCGAGCCACACACGGGAAAAGCTGTTGTGGTTAAAGTGGACTTGCAAGACTTCTTTCCGTCGCTGGGCGTCAAGCGTGTCAAGAACTACTTCGAGCACCTAGGCCATAGCGAGGGAATCGCCACGGTTCTTGCGCTCCTCTGCACCGATTGCCCACGGGTTATTGTGGAGTTCGATGGCGAGAAAAAATTTGTCGCCGTGGGGCCACGTGGCGTCCCGCAAGGCGCGCTCACCAGCCCCGCGCTCTCCAACCTGCTCGTGGAGAAGCTGGACAAGCGGCTCACCGGCGCGGCACAGAAGCTCGGGTTTGTCTACACGCGCTACGCCGACGACCTGACGTTCTCCCACGCCGACGACAGCGCGCCTGTCGGATTGCTCCTCACGCTGGTGCGGCAGATCGTCGCCGATGAAAAGCTGACGGTGAACGAGAAGAAGACCCAAGTCTTGCGGGCATCGGACCGCCAGATCATCACCGGCCTCGTGGTCAATGGCGAGCAAGGCGCGCGCCTCTCCCGCGACGATGTCCGAAAGTTCCGCGCCATCCTCCACCACTGCGACACCGAGGGCTTCGAGAAAGTCAGCGAGCGCCTGGGCCGAAGCGCCCAAGCCTACTGCCAGGGCTACCTCGCGTTCATCAAAATGGTTCGCCCCGAGCTCGCCGAAAAGCTGGTCGCAGCGCATCCGTGGCTGTTTGGATCGAAGGGGAAGTCTTGGAACTGACTGAGCTGCTCCAAGGTTTTCCTGCGCTGACAGCCGCAACCGGGGCGCGATTGGCTGAGGCTGCGACGGTTTGTCTGGATAGGGTTGGGAAAAGTGGGACACTTACTTTGTCTGTTGCATTTGAGAGTGTGGAATATGAGTATCCTCTAACCGTTCTTGAAGTGACAGAGACTATGCGTGCCTGCTACAATGATTTGCAAGAGGCGACGGAAGAGGGAGCATCAGGAGTGGCAATTTTGCTTGCCCGTGAGCTGACAGGCTACCCGGCAGTGCTGCGATCTCGGAAGAGAACCGGATTTGACTATTGGTTGGGAGAGACGAGTGATCCGCCGTTTCGGGCACGGCTGGAAGTCTCAGGTATCGTCTGGGGAGACGAAAGTAGTCTGGAGGCTCGCGTGCGTGAAAAAGAGCTACAGACGTTGCGCTTTGACCGTGCAGGATTGCCTTCGTGGATAATTGTGGTACTTTTTCAAGAAGTTCGTGCAGGGGTAAAAAGACGATGACGGAGACAACTTTTGAGCTGCATAATCGTGCGATGGCACTTGCCGAGGAAGCAGATGCACAACGTAAAGCGGGAGAGGATGAGAAAGCTGATCAATTGCTGAGTGAGGCGTTTCTGCTCGAAAAAGAAGCTGCCATGCGTGTCATGCCCGAGCAAGAAAACAGCGAGCCATCGCGCTCGGTTCTCTATCGAAGCGCCGCGTCTCTTGCGCTGGAATGTGACAAAGTACGTGATGCGGAGCGACTCATCGCCATTGCACTCTCTGGAAATCCCCCAGAAGAGATCGCCGAGGAGTTGCGTGATCTGTGGATCGAAGTCTTCCGTCGCCTGCGCCCTGCCGAGAAACTGGCAGCATGATCGTTCTCCCCGCAGATGCCACCGACGAGCAGATCAAGCAGCTTGTGATTGACTGGATCGCCGTGGTTGCGGAGGAGCGCTACGAAGAGGCTCTGGGGATGCTCTATCAGGGAACGTTCAATCCCTTCTCCGACTCTCTTGATCCAGACGGCCAGCGCTGGACTCCTGAGCTACTCCAATTGGCTCTCGCTACCTATGGCTGTTTCGATCCTGAGTACGATGATGGGTGCCGGGCGGCACCTGTGACGCCACTGCGTGAAAGAGCTTTTGCAAATTATTTTTCGTTGGAGCGGCTGACCGAAAAATGTTGGAATCTTGAGCCGGAGGACTACGCGGCGATCATTCACTGTTGGATGCCGCTGAACTGCACGGCACCTGATCTACAGTTTGCTGATGACGAAATTAGCGATTTGACGCTTCGCATGTTCGTTCGTCGTGTGCCGGATGGTCTTGCATTGGAACTCTCGCTCATTCATCCGCAATAGAAGCACTGTTGAATAGCGCCGGGCTGAGAATCTATCCCAGCCCGGCACGGGCTTTACGGCGCGAAGCGCCACCAAGACGCCTCATTTCATGGGGCGGCTACGCGGCGGACTTTTGCACCACCGTGATCCCAAGCTCCTTGAGCTGCTCGGGCTCCACCTCCGACGGGGCGTCCATCATCGGGTCGTAGCCACCGCCCATCTTGGGGAAGGCGATGACCTCGCGGATGTTCTCTTCATCGCAGAGGAGCATGATGAGGCGATCCAAGCCCGGTGCCATCCCGGCGTGGGGCGGGGCGCCCAGCGCGAAGGCGTCGAGCATGTGCCCGAAGCGGCTCTGGATCTGCTCGGGAGTCAGGCCCATTTTTTCGAATACCTTTACCTGGATCTCCGGGACATGGATACGAACCGCGCCCGACGCGCACTCGGTGCCGTTGCAGACCATGTCGTAGCACTGGGCGCGCATGGCTAAGGGGTCAGATTCGAACTTGTCGAGGTCGTCGGCTTGGGGCATCGCAAACGGGTTGTGGGCAAACGTGAGCTTGCCGGTCTCTTCGTCTTTCTCGAAGACCGGGAAGTCCACGATCCAGCAGTAGGCGAGCTTGTTCTTGTCGATCAGCCCCAGCTTGCCACCGATAAAGCGGCGCAGGCGGTCCAGCACCTTGGCAACCGTCTCCGGCTGGTCGGCGATAAAGCCCACTAGGTCGCCAGGTTGCGCCTCGGCGGCGGCGACCAGTGCTTCTTTTTCGGTATCGGAGAGGAACTTGGCGACGGGGCCACGGGTGGCCTTGCCTTCTTCATCCACCAGGAAGTACGCCATGCCCTTGGCGCCCCAGTCGCGGCTGAGATTTCCTAGCTCGTCCATCTCGCGGCGGGGGATGCTCGCGCCACCGGGGTAGCGCACGGCCTTGACTTGCCCACCGCTGGCGAGCGTCTGCTGGAAGACCGCAAACTGTGTCTCGGTAAGATGCGGGGCGCAGTCGATCAGCTCCAGCCCGAAGCGAATATCGGGCTTGTCGGTGCCAAAGCGGCGCATGGACTCATCAAACGAGAAGCGTGGGAAGGGCTTGGAGAGAATTGTCTTGCCGGTCTGAGGCGTGAATTTTTCAATCACCTCAATGACCATGCCCTCAACCATCCCGAGTACATCGTCTTGGGTTGCGAAGGCCATCTCCAGGTCAATCTGGGTGAACTCAGGCTGACGGTCGGCGCGCTGACCTTCGTCGCGGAAGCACTTGGCGATCTGGAAGTAGCGCTCCATCCCCCCGACCATCAGAAGCTGCTTGAACTGCTGCGGCGCTTGGGGCAGGGCATAGAACTTCCCGGCTTGCAGGCGGTAGGGGACTAAGTAGTCGCGGGCACCCTCGGGCGAGGACTTGGTGAGAATCGGCGTCTCGATCTCTAGGAAGTTATGCTTGTAAAAGTACTCACGCACCGCTCGGACGACCTCGTGCCGAAGTGCCATTTTCTTGTACATCTCGGGGCGGCGCAGGTCTAAGTAGCGGTACTTGAGGCGCGTCTCCTCGTTGATATTCTTGTCGTCTAGCTGGAAGGGGAGGGATCGGGAGGGGTTAAAGACCGTGATCTCAATCGCCTCGATCTCCACACCGCCCGTCTCCAAATTGGGGTTTGCGAGCCCTTCGGGACGAGCTGCGACCCTGCCACGGACAGACAGGCAGTACTCGTTGTGTACTTTCTCTGCGATGGCGTGGGCCTCGGGGCCGGTGACATTGCGCGTGGGATCGGCGACAATCTGCACAAGACCGGTGCGGTCCCGCAAGTCCATGAAGACAACTCCACCGTGGTCGCGGACACTATTGGCCCACCCATTAACCACCACTTCCTGTCCTACATGCTCGGCGCGCAGTGCGCCACAGTCTACCGTCCGCTGCCAGCTTGCAAATGCCACAAAAACCTCCATGTGCCTCCTCAGAGGCGCGTAAGCGTCATTATATCGCGAGCATCCCGCCCGTTAGAGGGGCGGGACTGGAGAGCCTACGGCTGCAAAGGCCGTCCCGGCCATAAAGAGATCCGGGCGCGGCTGAACACTCGCACGTTTTCTTTCCATGAGCTTCATTGTCGGTGACGGGCTCACTTTTGGTAAACTAGGAGCGAAATGCTAAAAGTGCTACTCACCAGCGCCATTTGTCTGGTTTTTATTTCAGCGGCATCTGCGCGGCCTGAGTACGCGAAAAAAGAGGGCCAGAAGTGCAGCTACTGCCATATTAACTACGCGGCGGGCTACTTCACCTACCGTGGGATGTACTACAAGCTCCATAACCGCTCGTTTGCTAACTTTGACAATCTTGCCGAAGCCAAGCTTGCCGGTGTTGCTCCGGACTCGGAGGGAAATGCCTCCGCTCCGACCAATGAGGACTATCCAAGCGTGAGCGTTCCGGCGGCGCTGAACTTTACGGTGAAGGACATCTTGGGCAATCCCGTGAAGCTCTCCCGCTACGAGGGCCAGGTGATTATGGTGGTGAATGTCGCGTCTAAGTGCGGCAACACGCCCCAGTACAAGAGCCTTGAAGCGCTGTATGAGAAGTACAAG
>NZ_CBAYMC010000088.1:0-15706 GCF_964826245.1 Armatimonas sp.
GTCGTGGGTGACCATCAGAAACGCGACTCCTGTCTCCTTTGCGATCTCCCGCATGAGCGTGAAGACCTCTTGACCTGAGTGTGAGTCTAGGTTACCCGTGGGCTCATCGGCGAGCACCAGCTTGGGCTTGTTACAGAGCGCCCGCACAATCGCATTGCGCTGCTGTTGCCCCCCCGACATCTGGCTGGGCCGCTTGTTCATCTGGCTCTCCAGCCCCACACGGATGAGTAAGCGTCTGGCATAGGCGATGTCGTCTTTGTCGGGCGCACCCTTGCGGATGGAGACCGGAATCAGGGCATTTTCCAGGCAGGAGAACTCGTCTAAGAGATGGTGGAACTGAAAAACAAACCCGATCTTCGTGCCACGCAGGCTCGCCAGCCCATCGGAGCTGAGAGTGGCGATGTCAATTCCGTCAATGAGCACCTGCCCGCTGGTGGGCGTGTCGAGCGCTCCTAAGATATTGAGTAGCGTAGACTTACCCGAGCCTGACTGCCCGATAATGGCCACAAACTCCCCCGCAAACGCCTGCATGTCCACCCCATGGAGAACCTCCACGGCCTTATCCGTACCAGGATTGTAGGTCTTGCGTAGCGCAATCGTCTGGACAATAGGCTGATTCATCATGATGTTTTATTTTCAGCTCGCTTTGTACGCCGCTTTCGCGTCGGTTCTGTTGTATCGTTGGTGGTCGGGCTAGGATCAGTGGTGTTCGGGTTCGTATCAGTGATGGTTATGTTAGTATCAGTAGTGGTTAGATTAGTATCAGTTATAGTCAAGTTAGTATTGGTGGTGGTCGGGTTCGTATCAATCACGGGCAAGATTTCATCTAGTGATGTTTGGCTTAGATCAAGAACGGTTGTGCTCTGAGCAATAAGATTACCGATCAGACGCTCTGCGATCTTGCTGTAGAAAAGAGTTCGTAGCAGGCGGAAGAAATCGGCCTCACTGCGACAATCACAGCTCAGTGGCTGACCTCCGGTGGCTTGAATGCAGTACAAAAAGACTCGATCGGAGTCGTCGAGATTAGGGTCGCCACTTAGCTCCGCAAAGACACGGGTTTTCAACCGGACGGGATAGGCACGTGCACCCACCTCAATCTGAAAGAGGGGGAAGCGGTAGTCTGCCAGAGCGGGGACACAAAGCAGAAAAACAGCAGCAGGGACGCTCCCTTGGTCTTGTTTTGCCTCCAGGATCACCTCACCGACAACTGCTCCGTGGGTGCGCTCTCCTAAAAGTAGCGCGACTTGCCGCAGAACGGCTAGAGGGGCAAGGACAGGCGGAGCAACAAAGTGTGGGGGAAGAAGCTCCTCAATCGTGAGGTGACTATCCACGGATCACCTCGACGGGGTTGAGCTTTGAGGCGCGGTTGGCGGGGAGAATGGCGGCGATGAGCGTGGCGGTGATGGCGGCTCCGGCGGCTCCGCCAAAGATCACGGGGTCGTAGATGATGTTGAAGAGCTTGTCCACCTTGCCAAAGCGTGCGGCCTGTGGGATGTTCTCTAAGAGTCGCAGGATGCCGTAGCCCCAGACACAGCCGACGAGTGCCCCGGCCAGCGCGACTCCCAGCCCCTCTAGCGTGAAGACCGTGAGAATCTGCTTGTCTCTAGCGCCCATGCTCTTTAAGATCCCGATCTGCTTTTGCTTCTGAATCACCGAGACAATCAAGACCGATGCAATTGCAAACGAGCTGGCGAGCAGTACAAAGCCGCAGATCATGTCCCGCGACTGGTTCTGTGAGCGAATGGCATTGAGGATAAACGCAGAGTCTTTCATCCAAGACTCGGTTTTATACGGCAGGCTGGCGTTGATCTGATCGGCAACGGCATCGGCGATAAAGGCATCGTCGAGCTTGAGCAGGATAGAGCTGATGTTCTGGCCGGTGCGAAAGAGGCTCTGGGCATCGCGGAGGGTGATAAAGCCCTGCCCGAGGTCGGTGGCGTTGTTGCCGGTGTAGATCAGGCCCGCAATCGTGTAGTTCTCCGTCACGCCCTGCGCCGACTGAACTCGCACCCGATCTCCCAGCCGCACGCCCGCATCCTCGGCCAGCCGAATCCCGATCACGATCTCGCCGGGCCGCAGGTCCAGCCAGCGTCCGGCGATCAGGTCTTTCTGGAGGAAGCTAATACGCTCCTGCTTGGCAGGCTCGGCTCCCGAGATCGTGATGGCGAAGCGCTTCTCGCCACGGATCAGAAACGCGCTTCCCCGAACGGCAGGAGCGACCGTGGTGACATGGGGAAACTGCGAGAGCTGCACTTCGAGCTTCTGCCACTGCTCCAGATCGGTGCGCTGCTGCACGGACTTCTGCTGATTGGTCGCGAGGAGCTCGCCGTCGCGCTGCTGCGTCACCTCGGCGAGGGTCTTGGGGAGCGGATCGGGCGCTTTCACCGTCACGTGCGGCAGTGAGCCCACTAGATCTCCGATAAAGCGCCTCTGGACTCCGGTAATCAGGGTCTGGATAAAGATAATCACCGTCACCGCAATGGCAACCGCAAAGACCGTCAGCACCGTCTGCCCCCCGCCAGACACCAAGTGCCGCCACGCCAGCTTGCTTTCAAATCGCATTACTTTGTCTTTGTTCCGGGGCCGGGAGAGGGTTTGACGATCACAGGGGCAATCGGATCGTCGGGTTTGCGGCCCACGGGGGTGAGAATGACCTGCGTGGTGGCTTCGATCCCTTCGATCACGGGGACGCCATCGGGGCCGGGTGGGCCGACGGTGATGACTTTTTTCTTCACCACGCCGCTCTCGGCAACAAAGACCGTCGAGATGCCGCCTATGGTCGTGACGGTGGTGAGCGGGATGACGAGGCGCTGTGTGGGCTCCCCGAGCTTGATATTGACGGAGAGGGTCTGGCCGGGACGGAGCCAGGTGGGGGGATTGACGGGAGTCAGGCGCACCTCGACCGTCCCGCGCTCCGTGTCTACTTGGGCACCCAGCTCACGGATCTTGGCATTAAATGTCTTGCCGGGGTAGGCATCCGACGACACAATGGCCTCTTGCCCCGTCTGGAGCTTGCCTAAGTTCACTTCATCCAGGTCAATCCGAATCTCGGGCACCGATGTCCGCACGAGCCGCACCAGTGCCGCATTGGGACCGGTGACTCCGCCTGACTCCGTGACGATCTGGGTGATGGTGCCCTCAAAGGGCGCAGTGACCAGCACATCATCGAGGCGCTTCGTGGCCACCTCCAGCGCACGCTCCGCCTCGGCTAGGCGTGCACGGGCGACCTCACGAGCCCGCTCCGACTCACGGACACGGTTGCGTGTGACGGTCACATCCTCGATCCGTGGGCTTGCCAGCAGGCTGGTGAGCTGCGCCTTCCCCGACACCTTTGCCCCAGCAAGCGTCGCCTCTGCGGCGCGGACTTCGGACTCAGCGGTGCGCACATCGGCCTCCGCCTGCTCTAGCTGCTCGGTGCGCGTCCCAGCTTTGAGCTGCTGGAGCTTGGCTTGTGCGTTCTCCAGGATGCGTTTTGCCACCCAGAAGTTCGTCTCGGATTGATCGGCTGCTGCCTGTGCCACTGCTCCCTCTTTGGCGAGCTGCGCCTGACGCTTACGGTCAATATCTGCCTGAGCGTTGCTCGCCTCGGACTGCTGGACTTGTGCCTCTGCGGCGTCTATCTCCTCTTTGCGCGGCCCTTTTTTCAGCTCCGCCAGCCGCCTCTGAGAGCCAATGAGCCTCTGCCGAGCCCCGGCGAGCTTTGCCTCGGCGACGGCGCTGGCTTGATTGGTGTCGGCCTTGAGGCGGGTGATATCGGAAGCGAGGGGCTTGCGTGCGGCCACGGCCACTTGTGCCTGGGCGGTTCGTACCGCATCCTCGGCCTGGGCCAGCGATGCCCGCGCGGTGAGCACCACATCCCTTGCCTGCGCGAGCTGAGAGCGCAGTACTTCGTCATCGAGGCGGGCTAGGAGCTGACTCGTGCGAACTTTATCCCCCTCACGCACCAATACACTTGCCACACGCCCGCTGATCCGTGCGCCCACGCTGGTCTCTAGCTCACTGCGAAGCTGCCCGGTGGCGGCAATGCTCTCCGTCACGGTGCGGGTTTGCGGGAGGATCACCTCGATCTGGGGGGGGCGAGAGCGCCAGTAAGAGAAGCCGCCCCCTGCGGCACCGAGTACAACAAGGCCAGCAATGAGCTGCGGAATCTTTGGCATAGTGCTCGCATTGTACCTGCCGGGAACCGGAGCAAGCGATTATGGGTTATACTTTGTGAAAAATAGCACGGAGTAATACCACCATGGCCTACGCAGGGTTTCGAGAGTTCTTAGAAAAACTAGAAAAAGAGGGTGAGCTCAAGCGCATTAAGACACCCGTTGACCCGGTACTGGAGATCACCGAGATCGCCGACCGGGTGGTGCGCTCCGGTGGCCCCGCGCTGCTCTTCGAGAACCCCAAGGGCAGCAATATGCCCCTCGCAATTGGCGTGTTCGCAACCCGCAAGCGCATGAGTATGGCGCTGGGCGTGGGGGACATTGAAGAGATTGCCAAAGAGATCGAGGAGTGGACCAAGCTCCCGAGCAGTATGCCCAGCGGCCTGATGGCAAAAGCGGCGCTCTTGCCACAGATTGGGGAGCTGGCGAAAAATACCGCGCCGCGCATCGTGAGTCATGGGCAGTGCCAAGAGGTGGTGAAGACCGGCGATCAGATCAAGCTCTCGGAGCTGCCGATCCTCAAGTGCTGGCCGCTGGACGGTGGGCGCTTTATCACGCTCCCGCTGGTCTTTACAAAAAGCGTGGACGGCAAGCGCAACGTCGGGATGTATCGCGTTCAGGTCTATGACGAGACGACTTGTGGGATGCACTGGCAGCGCCATAAAGTGGGCAATCGTCATCACGGCGAGTACGAGGCGCAGGGCCGCAATATCCCCGTCGCTGTGGCCCTCGGTGGCGATCCCGCACTGACCTACGCCGCAACGGCTCCGCTTCCCGATATGATTGATGAGATGGTCTTCGCGGGTTTCTTGCGCAAAAAGCCCGTGGAGCTGGTGAAGTGTAAGACGCAGGACATCGAAGTCCCCGCCGATGCCGAGATTATCCTAGAGGGCTATGTCCCTGCAAACGAGCGCCGCACGGAAGGCCCCTTTGGCGATCACACGGGCTTCTACACGCTCGAAGAGGAGTACCCGGTCTTCCATGTGACGGCGATCACGCACCGGAAAAATCCCGTCTACCCGACGACGATCGTGGGCCGTCCGCCGATTGAGGACGAGTGGCTCGGAAAGGCCACCGAGCGGCTCTTCTTGCCTTTGGTGCGGCTCTTTGTGCCTGAGATCATTGACTATAACCTACCGCCTGAGGCATGTTTTCATAATCTCTGCATCATTAAGATCAAGAAGCGCTACCCTGGGCAGGCGCAAAAAGTGATGAATGCGATCTGGGGGCTGGGGCAGATGATGTTCACCAAAGTGATTATCGTCGTGGATGAGTGGGTGGATGTGCAGAACCTCAAAGAAGTGCTCTGGGTGACCACCAACAACATTGACCCCGAGCGCGACACGCTCTTCACCCGAGGCCCGATTGATGTTTTAGACCACGCCAGTCGCCAGATGGGCTTCGGCTCCAAGATGGGCATTGACGCGACCCAAAAGCTCCCCGAAGAGGGCTTCACCCGCCCCTGGCCGCCCGTGATCGAGATGGACGAGAGCATCAAGAAACGGGTGGACGCCCTCTGGAGTCAGCTGGGGCTCTAGAAATCGTAGGTGAGGGTGCCGTTGAGGGTTGCACCGCCCGTGTTAGGGGGGCTGGTGGGGAAGGCCCCGCTGGCAGTAGTGTTTAGGAGAGCTGCTGTCAATAAAGTTGAACGCGAGCGTCCCATTGGTCGGAACAGGTGTTGGGCTGGGCGATCCCATTGGCGGTGATGTGCAGTGTCCCTTGGCTGCAGTGTCCCTTGGCTATTGTCCGCAGGCAAGATCCTCGTGACACGGATCTCGTAGGCAAGGTGGGGCGCAGGATCGGTGTAGATCCCTGCTTTGCGGGCGGCAAAGCCGTCTTACAGGAATCCCGACCCGATCTTATCCCGAACTCACGTTAAAAAATAAACCTCCTCCCAGGATTGGGAGGAGGGGGGAGCGAAGCGGAGGGAGGAGGGCTACTCGATGCGCACTTTATCCGAGGCACTGCGTCCGAATGTCTCGGGGGCGTACATCTCCTCGGCCTTGGCGGGCGGGGCGATAAAGCTTCCCGGAGTCGTGGCGCGGCAGATGTAGCTGTACTCGTAGGCACCTTCCCAAAGATAGGAGCTAAACGCCTCCGCTCGCTCGTCGCGCAGGTTCTGGTGCTCGTACCAGTGCCACCACGACCAATACCGATTAAAGGCTCCCCCATTCATGGGGGCGGGGGGGGTGGCTTCCGTACCGCGTAGCTCGGGGTTGAGGGCCTCGAAGCCGGCGGGCATCGGGTCGATGAGGGCGACGTGGTAGCGGCGTGTGGTGGCCACCATCGTGACTTTGACCCGAACCTTGGCTCCCGCTTTCACGACCCAGGTGCCGTCGGCGTCGCGCTTGACGTCCGAGGGATTGTCGATCGCTTCGTAGACACGGCTCACGGAGAAGCCATAGTCGGCGGCAGGCAGCTGGAGGTTTTTGGGAGCGTAGCGCATCCCGATTCGGTAGTAGAGCCGACCCGCACCTTGCTTGTCTATGGTCAGCGGCTGCATTCCTGGCTTCTCGGTGAGTGTCGCCATCGGGATTTTTGTCGCGATACGATCCGTCGTGCGACCCTTAAACGTGCCCTCCCCGGCGAATTTTTCTCCCAGCCAGAGCCGGGCGACAAAGTCGGGGGTGACGCCTTCAAACTTGCGGAAGTAGCGGTCGAGCGCCAGCAGGATAAACGCGTTCTCCTGCGTGTTGCCCCACGCGCCCCGCTTGCGGCCATCGAGCAGGCCACGCACGAGTTTAGGAATCAGCTCACTCTGCGGCTGGTCGGCGATCAGGGCATCCAGGACGATCCCATCGGCGCGGCGATCCGACGAAAGAACCAGATAGGCACCGTCGCTGTACGAGAACGTGTAGTGCGCCGCGCCCGCTGTCTCGGTGGCCTTGTTGTCCAGCCAGCGCCGGACACTGGTGAGGTCGGGGTCGCCCGCTAAGACATTTAGCAGCCAGCCAATGGTCTCGGGCCCTTGCTCATCCAGCGGCGCAGAAGCCAGGAGCGCTTTCGCCTTTACTTTGTCCGAGTCGCCTGCCAGGTGCCGGACATAGAGGGCGTAGGCGGTGATCATCCGGCGACAGCGTGGCGAGTAAATGTCCTCAAACTTGCTCTCGATTGCCTTTACATAGGCCAGCGAGCGCTTGTAGGTCGTGTCGGGGACGGCGAAGCCTTTCTGCTTGGCACGGACAAGTGCATGGGCGACATGGACTCCCAGATAGGGCCACGGGCGCTCGTTGCGTGCCCAGAAACCAAAGCTGCCGTCGGGGTTTTGTAGCTCGCCCAGCCGCGCCAGATCGCGTGCCATCGCCGCATTCAGCTCGCTCTCTTTGGGCATTCCCACAGCTTTAAACGCACTAAGAACGTCTTTGAGGGCCGCCGTCGTGAGCACCCGCGAGCTGAGCTGCTCGGCGCAGCCGTAGGGGTAGCTGGCCAGGTAGATATAGGCATCGGTGAGCTCTTGAAGCGCTGTGGACGAAGTGGTGATCTCGAGCTCGCCAAACGCGGGGTTGGCATCGCTGGGCGCACGCACGGGCTGCACAATCGCGCCCTTGTCCACGACGCCGTAGGTCGCGAAGGCTTCCGTGGTCGCGGGAGTCCAGACGGGTAGAGACACTTCAGCCGAATCGGCCACACTGCCGCTTGTGGCCGCAAATTGGAACCTAGCGGTGCCGGGCTTGGCGGACTCGGTGGGGAAGCGAACCTCGACCCGATCATTGGCGGGAATCTGCACGCGCCGCCCTCGACCCTCGGTGAGGGTAGCGTTGGTCGCACGCACGGCAACGTCCACGGTCATGGGCGTGTCGGTCTGGTTTTGCAGCACGACGGGAAGCTCGAACGTATCCCCGACATTGAGGAAACGCGGCGCAGAAGGCCGGGCCATGAGCGGCAGGCGAGCCGTCAGCGATGACTCACCGCTTCCGCCTTTATCCGCACCGGACACCGCCACGGCGACGATTCGGTAGCGCGTGAGATTGTCCGGTAGCTTGACACTCACCCGCGCCGTGCCATCCGAGTCCGTGACGACGCTCGGTGAGAAATGCGCCAGAGGGTCGAAGTTGGTACGCACCGCGATGGCAGGCTCCGGCGCTCCCGACTTGTCTTCAGCAAGCTCAGATCTCATCTTCATCGCACGGGCAGGCTTAGGTGCACCAGCCTTAGACTCCATACCCAGGCTGTCTGCCATCATGGCTCCACCGCCAAAGCCGCCACCACCGCCAGGCATTGCATTGCCGCGTCTTCCAGCAAAAGACATGCCCCCTCCCTCGCCATCTTTTTTGCTTGCATCTTGGACTTTGAGCGGGTCTTCGAGCTTGACGTAGCTGCGCAGGTGCCAGTCGCTCACGCCGCTGCCGTGGCGGGGATGGAAGGCGGCGACCAGATCGCCCATGCTCCAGCCTGCAAGCGCCTGAACCGACTCATCCACGACGGCCACGGCGACTTCGCCACCGGCAATCGGTTTGCCGTTGCTGTCTTTCACACTGACATAAACCTCGGTCTCGCTGCCGGGAGCCAGCGCTGCGATTTTTGGTTTGGCAACGACGGTGAGCTTCTTGCTAGCCGTGGAGACCGACAGATCCAGCTCGCCGCTGGCAAAGGCCGGACGCTTGGCGAGTTTTTCGAGAGCCTTGCCCTCGTCGTCGGTGCGGGCAGCGGCTCCGACAAGCTCGATGTGAGCGTGGATATTGGGGAGATACGCCTCCTGAATGGGAATCTTGACGGTGTACGTCGGGCCGGTAACACTAAAGCGCTCGGTCCGGATCACGCCATCACGCCGCAGGGTCAGCACGCCCTCAGCGGGAAAGAACGGAGCCTGAACCAGAATCTCGGCGGTCTGGCCGGGCGTGTACTCTTTCGTGCTCGGGATCAGGGTGACTTGTTCTTGCGCCAAGTCACGGCGCGGGCTAGGCTTGCCGCCCGCCACCCAGAGTGTCAGCTCGCTCTCATTAGGCCGCTCTTTACTATCGCGCACCGTGGCCTTGATCTTCCACTGCCCGCCTGCGGGAGCGCCAAGCTCGGTGGAGACAGGCTTCTCGCCCGAGCGCACCGTCCACTCACGGATGTCTTTTTCGACAAGCTGGTAGCGGCCCTTGCTCCACTCGTACTCCTGGCGAGCGGCGCGCAGCTGAATCTCCTGGCCCGGCTCGGCCTTGCCGTCAATGTCGCACGCCAGCGCCTCCAGCACCAGCGGCTTGCCCGCAGCGACAAAGGTTGTCTTGCTGCGCAGCCCAACATAGCGCGCCGAGGGATGGATAAGAAGCGACGTGCTGGCTGCCAGTGCCTGACGGTTGACATCCTGGATCACGGCCTGTGCGCTCACGGAGTAGGGCTGTGCGGGCTTGACACCGTCAAAATCTAAGTGCAGCCGATGCACGCCCATCGGGTCGGTAGCGCCCGTAAAGTTCTGGCTCAGATTGGCTTGGCGACCAAACCCGCCTCCGCCAAAGCCACGCCGACCTCCACGAAGGCTAATGTCCTCGTCGAAGCCGCCGAAGCTCCACCAAGGAGTCCACTTCCCAAATGTAAACTCGCTCCGGCCTGGCGGGGTGTAGCTACTAGGAGTCGCACTTACGGTCCAGGTGGTCTGTGCGCCAGGCAGGGGGCCACCGGCGTAGTAGACCGCTTTGGCAGAGATATCCGCGCCTTTTGGATCGGCGACAACATGCGGCCCGGCGCTCTCGCTCTTCGCCGAGACCTCAAACTCCGGGCGACGGAACTCCTGCACATTAAAGCTATGATTGGTCGCGCCACCTGCCCCGTTAAACATCAGATTGGTCTGTCCCAGGTTGATGGTCTTGGGAAGCTCAAAGGCCACATCAAAGCCGCCCCACGCATTGAGCTTGGCTTCGCCTTTCTTAACCTCATTGCCCTGGCTGTCGTTGAGCTGCCAGGTCAGAGGGGCGCTTGCGGGAAGAGAAAGCGTGGCGAGCTTGGTGCCGGGAAGCTGGCGTACCCAGCCTTTGACATGCACTTTCTCGCCCGGTTTATAGAGCTGCCTATCGTCCCAGACAAACCAGAGCGACTGCGTCCCACGCCCTTGCTTGCGCCAGGTACTCTCGTCCCAGCGCCAGAACCGTGACGGCAGAAACGCGCTGTCACTGCCACGCTTGGCGACCAGCATCGTGCCCGGTTTCTCGCTCAGCACTAGTTTGACCAGGCCATCGCGGCCTGTTTTCGCGCTCTGGCCACTACCGACGAGGCTGACTTCTGCCCCTGAGATCGGCTTGCCGGTCGTCAGCTCGGTGGCCAGCGCGTAGAGATCGTCGCCATCGGCAAATGCCGTCAGGCCAATTTTTGTCGTCTGCACCCAGGCAGCGCCGCGCGGGGGCTCGTCGTACGGGTTGCGTTTTTTCCAGCCGTTTGCTTCCCACCAGATCAGCGTGCTGCCTGCTTTGGGGAGTGCGAGATCGTTCTCGTGGAGCGTGTCCTCCGCACCGGTGAGCACGAGATCTTGCTCTTTGATCAGCTTACCCGGAGGTGTCGCGCCCTTGCGCCGCTCCTCCCAGTTGCTCTGCCACGTCCGCCAGGCATCCCAGTTGGCACTACTCACGCTGTAGAGCTTGACTTTGACACTGGGGACGTTCACACTGGAGAAAACCGTGCGGGGAGCCGCTGCGGGATCGGGCACCAGCAAGATCTGCGACGGCCCCGAGAGCTGCTGCTCAGCGGCTCCCACGGTGAAAACAGCGGGCTCGAAGCCCTCTAAGCTCTGTCCGTAGCTGTCCTTGAGCTTCGGCGAGACCGTCACTTTATAGGTCGTGCGGGCTTTCTTGAGGCCGTACAGCTGAAGGTAGTTGCCACTGGCGGTTATCTGCAACCCAGGCGTGGCGGGGGAGACCGTGACCCAGGCGGGATCGAAAACCTCGGCATCAAGCGGATTGGTGAAGCGGAGCGACCAGCCCGCACTGGGCGGGACACTCTGCCCACGAGAGGGGCTCTGTTCCACGAACTTCAGAGGGCCGTAGGTGCGAAACGAGAAGCTCTGCGCCGACTCCGTGACGCGTGACCCTTCGGCACTGGGGGTTCCGGGGCCGACTTGCACCGTGATCTGAGTATCGCCGGGGAGCATTCCCATGGGCTTGAGGGCCAGCCAGCGCTCGGGTGTCTCGCTCTTGCCGACGGCTTTCTCTAGCTCGTTCTGGCTGGCACGCTGAACCCGGACGGGCTTATCGCCCGCGAGCACTTTAACGGTCTTGAGAACAGCATCGGGATCAATTTTCTGGTCGAAGTTTAGCCAGATCAGCGGATCGCGGCGCTGGCCGACGCTGCCATTATCCGGGCCGTAGCTTAGCAGGCGAACGGCAGGTGTCTTAAAAGTAAAGCTCTGCGCTCT
The DNA here is from genome assembly GCF_964826245.1 of Armatimonas sp. NCBI lineage: Bacteria > Bacillati > Armatimonadota > Armatimonadia > Armatimonadales > Armatimonadaceae > Armatimonas > Armatimonas sp. Next base: position 11,482 of record NZ_CBAYMC010000088.1, read on the forward strand.
CTCCAGCACGCCACCGGTGACGGACTTCGTGCCCGCCGGAAGGCTCACCGAAAACTCGGTTGCCATCGGGAGGCGCTTGCCGGAGCCTGCGTCGAAGATCAGGGTCTGGGTGCCCAGCCAGCGCCACTTTCCCGGGACATTGGGGCTGAGCGTCACCGGGACACGTGCCGCCGCGTCTTCCTGGCCGGTGACCGCGACCATGGGCTGTGAGAATGTCAGGCTGACGCGATCTGCCAGCGGGACTTCTCCCTCGGGCTGGAAGCGTCGCAGGGTGAGTGTGCCCCCCCCCGCCCCCGAGATCAGGGGAGCCAGTGTTGGGGCTAGCTTGGGAGGAAACTCGGCGGTGATGGTCTGACCTGCACGGGGCGCAGGCAGCGATGCCTCACGAAGCGCAAACTCTTTCTCGTCATCGGGCTGGGTGGCGATGGCCTTCACCCGTGCCAGGATCTTGTCAGCGTCGGCATCGGAGAGCTTTTGGGCAGGCGTGATCGGCAGGCGCTCTGTGGGACTCTCGCCTCCAGCAAGCTTTCCTGCCGAGAGCCGGAAGCGCAGCCCCTCAACCTCGTCACTAGCCTCAGAGGCGCGTACCACCTCACCGCCTCGTAGGTATGTCGCACCTACGACTCCCGCCAGAGCAAGTACGCCGAGCAGTGCTCCATACTTTCGTTGCTTCGTCATCTCCCTAGACCCCCTTAGTTTGTATTATACGAGCTTTGGTTCCGGGAAGGAGAAGAAAGGTTCAAATAAAAAAAGCGCCGGGGTGCCCACTCCCCGGCGCTTAGGTCAAGAGAGTGAGCGACTTAGAAGTGGAAGCCTATGGGAATCGGCTCTCTATAACTCTATAAGATGATTTCCGGGGGACTCTGGTAGAATAAACCGGTTGTTTTACGAGGGAGTCTTGATGAGAGTATTGTTGTGTCTGGCGCTTTTTTGTGCAGGGCTTGCTGGTGGAGCGCAAGCACCCACACGCTCGTGGGAGCGGCTAGATCGCGGGCTTGTTGCGGTGCGTGGTAGCGATGGCAATGCCTTTGTGAGCTGGCGCTCGCTCGGCACAGATGCTCCCAAGCTTGGCTTCACGCTCTGGCGCGATGGGAAAAAACTTACCCCGAAACCACTCACCGGCGCGACTTGTTTTGTGGATCCCCAGGCTCCCAAAGGCGCACGCTACACGGTGCAGGTAGCAAGTGGACCACAGAGTAAGCCCGTGATGCTTTCGGAGACGCCGTATCTGACACTGCCGCTTCGCACTCCGCAAGGCTACACACCCAACGACTGCTCGGTGGGGGATCTGGACGGCGACGGTGCGCTGGAGCTGGTTGTCCACATGACAGGGCGCTCCAAAGACAACTCCCAAGCGGGACAGACAGACCCGCCGATCCTGCAGGCCTATAAGCTCGATGGGACGTTTCTGTGGGAGATCAATCTCGGGAAAAATATCCGTGAGGGCGCCCACTACACGCAGTTTCTAGTCTATGATTTTGATGGTGATGGAAAAGCAGAGCTGGCTTGCAAGACCGCCGATGGCACGCTGGATGGCACCGGAAAAGGGATCGGGGATGCGAGCAAGAGCTGGGCCAACGACAAGGGCTACATTCTCGAGGGCCCCGAGTTTCTGACTGTCTTCGAGGGCAAGACGGGCAAGGCGCTCGCCACGACAAGCTATGTTCCTGCCCGCGGACAAGCTGAGGACTGGGGCGATGGCTACGGCAACCGCGTGGACCGCTTTCTGGCCTGTGTTGCCTACTTAGATGGTAAGCATCCCAGCCTGGTCTTCTGCCGGGGCTACTACACCCGCACGGTGCTGGCCGCCTGGGACTGGCGCGGCGGCAAGCTTTCGTCGCGCTGGGTCTTCGACTCGGACAAGCAGGCTGACCCGAAGAAGTGGCGGGGCCAAGGCAACCACAATGTCTCAGTAGGGGATGTGGACGGTGACGGACGCGACGAGATTATCTACGGGGCAATGGCAATTGACGACAACGGCACGGGGCTCTACTCCACGGGGCTCGGCCACGGCGATGCGCTGCATCTTTCGGATATCGATCCCAGCCGCCCTGGCCTGGAGGTCTTTGATATCCACGAGCACAACCACCACCAGTCCGGCGCGGAGTTTCGTGATGCCCGCACCGGTTCGCTGATTTTTGGCAAGCCCTGCCCCGATGTGGGACGTGGCGTCGCCTTTGACATAGACCCGCGCTACCCCGGCTACGAAATGTGGGCATCCGGTGAGGGCCTCAGCGGTGTCTGGAATGTGAAAGGGGAGCAGGTCTCGAAAAACAAGCCCCGCTCCTGCAACTTCGGAGTCTGGTGGGACGGTGACTTCCTGCGCGAGCTGCTGGATGGTAACAAAGTCACCAAGTGGGACTGGACCTCCGAGACGGAGAAAACCCTCCTCACCGCCGATGACGGTGTCAGTAACAATGGCACCAAGTCCAACCCCGCGCTCTGTGCCGATATTCTAGGCGACTGGCGCGAGGAAGTGATCCTGCGCACGGCAGACAACAAGTCCCTTCGTATCTACACCACCACGATTCCCACAGGCCATCGCCTCACCACGCTCCTCCACGACCCGCAGTACCGGCTGAGTGTCGCCTGGCAAAATGTCGGCTACAACCAGCCCACGCAGCCTGGTTTCTACCTCGGCGAAAAATAAACGCTATGAACTTGGCGTGCGGAACTGCTTTTGGTAGAGCTCGGCGTAGAGGCCGTTTTTTGCCAGAAGCGCCTCGTGTGGCCCCACTTCGACCACACGGCCTTGCTCTAAGACGACGATTTTATCGCACGTTCGAATTGTCGAGAGCCGGTGGGCGATGATCAGCGCGGTGCGGTTCTGAAGGAGCGTCTCTAGCGCCTCTTGGATGAGTGACTCTGAGGTTGCATCGAGGCTACTCGTCGCCTCATCCAAGATCAGCAGCTCTGGGTTCTTGAGGAGCGCACGGGCAATCGAGAGCCGCTGACGCTCCCCGCCCGAGAGCCGGAACGCCCGCTCCCCCACAATCGTGTCGTAGCCATCGGGGAGGGCGGCGAGAAACTCATGGATATGGGCGGACTTGGCCGCGGCGATGAGCTGGTCTTCCGTGGCATCGGGTCGGGCATAGAGCAGGTTTTGTTTGACACTGGCATGGAAGAGAAAGGTCTCTTGGGTCACCATCCCAATCCGGGCGCGCAGGCTCTCCAGCGTAATCTCCCGCAAGTCCAGGCCATCGAGCGTGATCTTGCCTTCGCTCGGGTCGAAGAAGCGCGGCAGCAAGTAGGTAATGGTCGTCTTTCCCGCGCCGCTTGGCCCGACCAGCGCCACGCGCTCGCCCGGTGCAATCGTAAACGAGAGCTCGGAAAGAGCGGGCGTCGCGGCATTGGGGTAGGAGAAACCGACGCTCTCAAAGCGCACCTCGCCGCGGGTTTGTGCGAGCGTCTTAGCCCCTGGCGCATCCGCAATCTCGGGCGCTTGGTCTAGGAGCGAGAAAATGCGCTCGAAGATCGCCAGCGCGCCCTGCACATCCACGTAGACATTGGCGAGGTTTGCGAGAGGCCGGTAGAGGTTGGCCAGATAGGCGACAATGGCGATAATGCTCCCCAGAGTCAGCCGATTATTGAGCGCCTCGATGCCGCCAAAGAGATAGATCAGCGCGGGGCCCGCCACCGAGAAGACGCTCAGGCTCATGAACAGCCAGCGCCCCGCCAGAGTTTGTTTGAGGTTGAGTGCCTTCACCCGTTGCGTGAGCTTCTCAAACGCGCTCGCATCGGCAGGAGCTTGGCCGTAGAGCTGCGTGAGAAGCATCCCTCCGACGTGTAAGCGCTCCTGAACAAAGGCCAGCAAGTCCGCCTGCGTCTCCTGCGCCTCGGTGGAGAGCTTGCGCCGCAGCTTCCCCACGAGCTTTGTCGGCAGATACAGCCCTGGAACGACGATCAGCGCCACTAAGGCCAACCTCGGGTTCATCCCAAAGATCACGATGATGGTGGCAATGACCGTCAATAAGTTATTGGCAATGCTAATGACCGTGCCCGTGGCCACGCCCTGCACGGCCCCAACATCGCTACTCACCCGCGCCACGATCTCCCCGGCGCGCGTCGTTGTGTAGTAAGAAAGCGACATTTGTTGCAGGCGCAGAAACAATCTATTGCGCAGGTCGTAGAGCAAGCCCTCGCCGACTTGTGCACTGAGAAAGCTCTGCAAAACCCCGAGCAGACCCATGACGATATTGACGCCAATGATCCCACCGACGAGCCA
>NZ_CBAYMC010000089.1:0-15650 GCF_964826245.1 Armatimonas sp.
CTGCCGCTGGTCTGCCCACACGGCCATGTGGATCCGGCGCTCTTCTCAGACCCGGACTATCGTTTTGGGAGCCCCGCCGAGCTGCTGCTCATCCCCGACCACTATGTCTTTCGGATGCTCTACTCCCAGGGAATCTCGCTCGAAGCCCAGGGCGTGCCACGGCGCGACGGTGGCCCCACGGAGAGCGATCACCGCAAGATCTGGCAGGTGTTCTGCGAGCATTTTTATCTTTTTGCGGGAACCCCGAGTGGCCAGTGGCTGACCCAAGAGCTGGTCGAGGTCTTTGAGATCACCGAGAAGCCCAGCGCGGCCAATGCACAAACGCTCTACGATAGCATCGCGGCAAAACTGGAGACCCCTGCGTTTCGGCCCCGTGCGCTCTTTGAGCACTTTAATATCGAGGTTCTCTGCACCACCGATGCCGCCAGCGATCCGCTGAGCCACCATAAAACCATTCGTGAGTCCGGCTGGAGCGGCAAGATTCTCCCGACCTTTCGCCCTGATGCCGTTGTGAACCTAGACGCGCTGGGCTGGCGGGAGAATATCACTGCGCTGGAGAGTGCCAGTGGCGTGAGTATCACGAGCTACGCACGCTTTATCGAAGCGCTTCGCAACCGCCGGGCGTTTTTCCAGAGCCTTGGAGCCACGGCAACCGACCATGCGGCAATCAGCGCCGATACCACGCCCCTCTCAGCTTCGGAAGCAACGGCGGTCTTTGACCGAGCACTGTCAGGAAAAACTGAGCCCGGTGATGGTGTCCGCTTCATGGCCCATATGCTCTTTACGCTGGCTGGGATGAGCACCGACGACGGCCTGACGATGCAGCTTCATGTGGGCAGCTTCCGAAACCACAACCAGAGTCTCTTTGAGAAGTTTGGGGCCGACAAAGGCGCAGACATCCCGATATCCGGAGAGTTCACCCGCAACCTCCTTCCCCTGCTCAGTGCCTACGGCAACGATCCCAAGCTCTCGCTGATTCTCTTTACGCTGGATGAGACACTCTACTCGCGCGAGCTGGCACCGCTTGCCGGACACTACCCGGCACTACGCCTCGGGCCACCCTGGTGGTTCTTCGACAGCCGCCTCGGGATGCGCCGCTTTTTAGATAGCGTGGTCGAGACGGCGGGAGTCTACAACCTGGCAGGCTTCAACGACGATACCCGTGCGTTTTGCTCCATCCCCGCCCGCCACGATGTCTGGCGGCGCGTGGTCTCCGACTGGCTCGCCGGGCTGGTGGTAGAGCATCTCATAGAAGAACAAGACGCCGACGCGATGGCCCGTGCCCTCTGTTATGACCTCGCCAAAGCCGCCTACCGGCTAGCACCAAAGTAGGTAATGGCGAGCTCTCCCAAGGATGCCGGGCTACTCATCGCAAAACTATACCCAGCATCCTATCGGAGTGATTTTATTGGGGCGGAATCTGTCGCCCAGGCGTGATAAAGACACCAACGCCACTGCCCATCATGCCGCTAAACATCTGGCGGCGCTGCTCGGGGCTCATGTTTTGCATCATCTGGCCGAACTGCTGCATGAGTTTCGTGCGGGCCTCGGGGTTCATGGTGGAGAAGTTACTCAGAATCTGCGAGAAATCCGACTGGCCGTTGGCTCCCGTAAGCGGGTCGCGGCTTGCCTGACGAGCGTTGGCATTGACCAGGACGTAGACGGGCTTCAGCCCCAAAGTGCTGACCACAGGAGCCGCTTTTTCTTGCGTGAGCTTCTGCCCAAGAATCTCCACGGAGCCTGCCTCACCAGGCTTGGCACGCCCCAACATCCGCGTCTGAATGTCGAGAAAATCCGCGACATCATCGCCTTTGTAGAAGCGCGTGCTGGCAGGGAGCATCGCTTTTTTCCAGACCGTTCCGGGTGGTAGAGACTTCACCACAATATCAAGCTGCTTCTCCAGAGTCTCCGCCGTTGCGCTCTGGGAGTACGCGGCCTCAGCGCCTAGCAGTGACGACTCCGCAACCACGGTAATTCCCGTGCTTCGAGTCAGCGCTTGCAGAACGGACTCCAGAGGCCGGGTTCGCGCCGGACGCTGCGTCGTCCCGCCTTCAACCTGTGCCTGGACCGACGATGGTGCCAACACTCCTGCAACTAGCGCAATAAGCGCAATCGAGATGCGTTTCATAAGTCAACCTCACGTATTTTTAGTTGCACAAATTATACCTCACCTGTTAGAATGCGAAGGCAAGTATGGATCTCGATCTACGCAAGCAACAAATTCTTCATGCCGTCGTCCAGGACTACGTCCTGACCGCAGAGCCAGTGGGCTCGCAAATCCTAGTCGAGCGCTACGCTCTGGGAGTGAAATCGGCGACGGTACGCAACGAGCTGGCAGAGCTGAGTGAGCGCGGGTTTCTGCGCCAGCCGCACACGTCCGCGGGGCGGGTTCCCTCAGACCGTGGCTACCGCTTCTACGTCAACCGCCTGATGCCGCTGCTGCCTTTTCAGCACCTCGCTGTGCAACAAGTGCAGAGCGCTCTGCTCTCAGCCGAGAGTGAGCTTGATACCATCCTACGCAAGACCTGCCAGCTCTTAAGCCAGCTCACGAACCTTCCTGCCGTCGCCACCTCGCCCGAAGCTCCGGATGACACCCGGCTCCGCCAGATATTTCTCTCACCCGCCGCGACGGATAAAGCGCTCCTCGTGCTCCTGCTCTCGACGGGTCGGACAGAGCACCGCCTGCTCCCCGATGCCACACTCAGCGCGACGGCGGCCCTTGCGCTGGCCAACGCACTCAACGCCACCTACAGCGAGAAGCCCCTCACCGAGCTACGGCGCATCCAGAGCGGTGCCGAGCTGCCACCTCCTGAGCTACGTGCCCACACGCCGCTCTGGCAGCGCCTGGTGCGTGAGCTCGTGCAGAGTATCCAAGGGATTGCGGAGAATGTGCCGGTCTATGTCGAAGGCACCCAGAGCGTGCTCGCCCAGCCCGAGTTTCGTGATGTGGACCGGCTCAGCCAGTTCTTCCGGGTGCTTCAGGAGCGCGCCGCCGTGCTGGAGCTACTGCGCATCGAAGCGGTCGAGCAGGAGTTTGCGATCCGTATCGGGGAGGAGCTGGGCCGCCCCGAGCTTCACGCCTTTGCCGTGGTCTCGTCGCCGTATTTTGTGGGGACGCGCGAGCGGGGCAGTATCGGGGTAGTCGGGCCGACGCGCATGGACTACAGCGCCGCCGTCACCAGCGTGAGATTTCTCGCTCACACCCTCTCCGAGCTACTGACCCACCACGCCATCGCGGCCTAATTCTTACTTTTTCCAGCTCTCGTCGAAGAAGCCTTGGTCTTTGACAGAGCTATCTGCAACACGGACAACCGCCCAGTCGGGGAGCTTTGGGGTGTGATGCGCGTTGGAGCCCGACATGTAGTCGTGCCAGGTAAAGCCCGAGTTGACCACCACGTACTTGCTTGGGTTGAGCGGGTTGGGGTAGATAAAGACTGGAGCGGTGTCACTTGTCCAGCCCAGCGGGAGCTTTGCGGCGAGCTTCCCCAGAAACTTATTTGACGCCGGATCGCCCCAGACAATGAGATTGGCGTTGCGGATCTGCTCACCCGTCACTTTGTCATCGTCCACGATCACCACCTCGCCTCGGAAGAACTGCTTCCAGTCCGCGCCAGCTTGCTCCATCGCCGCCTTGGCCCACAGACCCTGCGCCGGATTCTTGGCGATTCCTGTCGGGCGCACAAAGACAAAGCGCTCCATAAATGCATCGTCAATCGGGCCTTGCAAGCCGGGTTTCTTGCGGAGGTCTTTACCACGCGGCTCACCGGATTTCCAGAGCTTGCCCTCTTTGTAGAACTTCGCCCCGGAGAGGGTTTGCCCGTCTAGAGTGACGGTCTTAAAGCCCTGCGCCAGCTCCAGAGCGCTCACCCCACTGGTCTTGATCGTCACACTCTTGCCATCATTGCTTCGTTCAGCTTCGGCGCGGGCACGCTCCCAGTGCTTCTCCAGCCCGGTAAGCTGGAGCCAGTTCGACTTTGCGTAGCGCAGACTATAGGTTGTCAGGCGCACCTTATGAGGGTTGCGCTGAAGTCCCTGCGTGACGTACTTATCGAGCTCGGCGTTGATCAGCGGCTTACTGTCTTTATGGTACGAGTGGCCGGTCTTGGGACCAATGATATGGATCATTGGCAAGCCTTCGGCCTTGAGTGCAGCCTCCATGTCATCGGCGGCGAGCTTCTGACCATCAATCTCCCCCGAATAAACCACGAGCGGGCACTGCGCCAGGTTCACCGCCCAGTCCACCGGGTCGTAGAGGCGCAGGAGCTTGCGCTGCCAGCCGGGAATCTCACTCTCTTTCAGGTTGGAGAAGCGAATCGTGTCGGCAAACCCCGCTCCGGGCGCGGCGGCGCACCAGAAGTCAGGATGGTGCACGGCTAGATGCCAAGTCGCCCCGCCGCCCATCGAGAAGCCACGCAGGATGATGCGCTCCTCGTCTATCTTGTACTGGCTCTGGACATGGGCAATGGCCTCAAAGACATCCACTTCACCGGCTAAGTGATTTGCATTACAAAAACGCCCATAGGGATGCAGCACCAGTGCCCCTGGCGGGATAAACTCGCCCCCACTCTTGCGACGCTGCTCTAAAAACGAGAGCTCGGTGAGGTTCTCGCCGCGCCCGTGCATGAAGAGATCCAAACGGTGCTTTTGACCGTCGAAGGCGTTCTCCGGCACGACTACGCCGTAGGGCTGGACGGAACTATCGAGCTTGCTCACATAGCCGCGCACCACGAGCCCGGTTTGTCTTGTCCACGGCGCGGCCCCCTTGGCCAACGCCTCTGCCCGAGCCATTCCCTCGACCAGCAGCTCTTTAGCCGTCGCCAGCTCCCGCGCATTGTAGATGGTATTGGCCTCCAAGCTCCACGCGACGGCTTTTCGATAGATCTCCAGATCCGGCCAGAGCGGGTGTTTCTTAAGCGCATCGGTCTTTGCTGTCAGTGCGTCCAGCCCCTCGCTGAGGGCGGCCTTATCGGCAGGCGCGAGCGCCATTCCCGGCGGAGGGATCACTTTCCCGGCAGGCTGGAGCGGGATTCCATTGCGCATCGTCGGCGCTTGAAAGAGAGAGAGTAGGTTCATGATAAAGGGATTGTACCTGAACCCTCCTCCCCCGGCCCCTCCTCCCAAACGCCCAGAGGGCACCCGGAGGAAGGGGAGTGAGGGGAGTCCGCACGGAGATACTCCCCTCCTTCCGCCCTGCCTCCGCAGGGTTGGGAGGAGGGGCCGGGGGAGGAGGGTATAATGCCCCTATGCAATCAGCTGCTGAGTGGCGACGACGCGCGGAGTCTTTAGAGAGAGCTGGGAAGTTCTCTGAGGCTGCCGATGCCTACCGAAAAGAGGCCGCGATCTACCGTAAAAACGGGGACACCGAGGGGGCGAAAGTGGAGGAGGCCAAGGCGGCTCGCATCTCCAGCAGTATCCAGCTCTTTGCCCACTTGCCCCGTGTCGCGCCCAAGATCATGTCGCCGCTGGCCAAGTGGGAGCCGCCGTACGGGTGCTACTTAGGCGGCTTTATAGACCGCGACGAGCGCCTTAGCTCAACGTTCAACGACGAGAACTTCCAGAGCCACGAAGACCCCGATGCGTTTGGCAAGCTCACAGGCAAGAAGCATGCGAGTGTCTTCTGCTACGTGAGCTACGGGCGGCCTTTTCCTAAGAAGTGGGTCGCGCGGCTCAAGGCACAGGGAGTCGCGCCGCATATCGCGTGGGAGCCCAACGAGGGTCTGCAAGTCGTGCAGCAAAACACCTATCTTCGCCAGTTCGCCCAAGATGCCGCCGAGGCGGACTGCCCGATCTTTCTGCGCTACGCCTCCGAGATGAACGGGGACTGGACGCGCTACGGCGGTGATGACAACGCCAATGCGTATATTGTCAAGTGGCAGCTTGTGCGGCAGGTCTTTGCCGAAATTGCGCCCAATGTCGCGATGGTCTGGTGCGTGAATGTGATCCCCGAGAAGAACATCACCAAGTTCTACCCCGGCGATGCCTACGTCGACTGGGTCGGGATTAACTTCTACTCCGTCCCGTTCTACGACAACGACCCAACCCGCGTGGGCACGGCGGACAACCCAGCGGACTACTTGAAGTATGTCTACGCGACGTATGCGCCCAAGAAGCCTATCGCCATCTGTGAGTTTGGCGCGTCGCATCTGTCTAAAGCGGATGGGAAAGACCGTAGCGCCTGGGCCAGCAAGAAGATCAACGAGCTCTACGCCTCGCTGCCACGTCTCTACCCGCGCGTGAAACTCATCGATATCTTTGACATGGACAACCTGAAGTACGCCACGCCAGGTCGCCAGCTTAATAACTACTCCATCACCGACTCCGACGAAGTTCTCGCGGGCTACAAGCGTGCCATTGCCCCAGACTACTTTCTCTCGCGCGTCGGGGCCACGGCCAAAGTCGCCACCACGGTTCCGATTCCCGCCACCGGCCTCGCCGTCCCGCCCGGCGAGCTACGCGTCTCGTCGTGGGCCCGCTGCTACGCCGACCAGTTTCGGGTGACCTACAAGCTCAACGGCCAAGACGCGGCCTCCGCTATCGAACCCGGCGGTCGGGAAGCCACACTTACCCTCCCCCCCGGAAACCACAAGCTCACCGCCATCGTCACCGATGACAAAGGCCGCGTCGCCACCAAAACCGAGGCGGTAATTATCGCGAAGTAGCCGCCTCGTGAACGGGGCGTCTCAGTGGCACTGCGTGCCGGGAAGCCCGTTCCGGGCTAAACAATCCCCAGCCCGGCACGGGCTTTGCGGCGCTTGCGCCATTGCAGACGCCGGTTTTCAACCGGCGGCAGGGGCGTTTTATTCCCGGTCGGTGGGCATGGCGAAGTTGCCGTCGGTGTCGAACTCAAAGGGCTCTAGGGCGAGCAGATCGTCGCTCTCGATTCCTGCGTAGACCCTCAGGCGGTGAAGCTGCTCCGTGTCGTAGTCGTCGAGCATTCCGGCGGCCTGGTAGTGGCGGACGGCGTACTCATCAAGGCGCAGATCGGAGTAGAGATCGGCGAGGAGGCAGTGGTACGGGGCGCTTTTGGGAGCGAGGCGCAGGGCTTGGCGCACGGCGAGGGCGGCATCGCGGTACATCTTGCGCCGACGGTAGAGTGCCCCAAGACGGATATTGTAGTAGGCATCATACGGCGCAAAGAGAGTCGCTTGTTGCAGCTCTCGGATCGCCTCTTCGTAGCGCTCGGCGCGCCCATAGAGATCGCCCAGCCAGAAGTGATAGAAGCCGTCTTGGGGCTTGAGCTGTACGGTTCGCTCCAGCTGGGTGATCGCTCCGGCGAGATCCCCCATCTGTAAGAGCGCCTCGCTCAGGCGGTAGTGGTACCAGCAGTTCTCGGGGGCGTACTGGAGCGCCGTGTGGTACTCGGTGACGGCCATGGTGAGGCGTCCGTAGCGGTGGTAGAGCTCCCCCATCGAGAAGTGTGGCTCGGCCTTACGGGGAGAGAGCTTGATGGCGCGCTTGTACTGCCGGTAGGCATTGAGCCCCTGCCCGGAGTAGGCGTAGGCATCGCCGAGGTTTACCCGCTGATCGCTCTCATCGGCCCCGGTCTGACGCGCAGCCCGCACAGCCCCGCGGTACTTATTGAGCGCCTCGCCGATATTGCCCTCATCGAGGTGCTTGACTCCCAGCTCGGCGAGGGCCTCGGCGGAGACTTCCTCTTTCTCCTCACCGGAGGCGAGCGCGGCGTAGGCATCTGTCTGGCGGGAGTCTTCTTCCGGCTCATCATGCCCTGCTGCGTGAGGGTTTGGAGTAGCGTCTTCTTCCGCCACCGGTGTCAGGTCGTCGTCGGTCTCTTCCATGTTCCTCAGAATGCCTTCCTGCTGTCCAGCAGGATTGTCACAGGGCCGTCGTTGATAAGTTTCACCGTCATGTGGGTGCGGAAAGTGCCTGTCTCCGTGGGAATTCCCCGAGCACGGAGCGTCTCGACAAAAAGCTCGTAGAGCCGCTTACCCTCGTCGGGTCGTGCCGCAGCCAGCCAGCTTGGGCGCCGGCCTTTACGGCAGTCGCCCATCAGCGTAAACTGCGAGACCACGAGGATCGCGCCGCCGATCTCCGTGAGCGAGCGCTCCATCCCCGAGTCATCGCCTTCTTCGGGAAAGAGGCGCAGCTCGGCGATCTTCGCAGCAAGCGTTGTTGCATCCGAGTCGGTATCGCCCTCAGCAACCCCGACCAGCACCAACAACCCGCGCCCGACCTGCCCGACGATTTCGGACTCGACGGTCACGGAGGCCTCTGAAACTCGCTGAACTACGGCTCGCACAGGAATTGATTTTATCACGGCCTCGCGCCATAAAAGGCGCGGTAGCTCGCTTGAACCATCTCGTGCTCCGCCAGCGCCTCCTCGGCGTGCTCAGGGAAAGCGGCGGCGAGGGCGGTGAGAAAATCGAGGGCCGCCTGGTAGGCGGGGCGCTCGTAGCGGGCCATGACGGGGGTTCGGGTAAAGACACCGCTCCAGAACGAGTGGGTCTTGAGAAAGTGGTTCTGGCGCGTGTGAAACTCCTCATGCACCAGGGTCTCCGCCAGCCCCACAAGGCTTCCCTGAAGCGCCTCCGGGCCGATCAGAATCACCCCAAACAGCGTCGCCTGCCCCCGGTCTTCCAGCGTCGGAACATAGAGAATCCGGCGGCGAGACAAGTTCTGAGCAGCTCGCTCGTAGCCGGGAGTGCGCCCGATCAGGGCGATTGCCTCCGCTATTTTGAAAGCTTCTTGAGCCACGGGTTCTCCGGGTCGTCTAAGCGGGTCTTGTCGTACCAAGCGCGTGCCTTGATCGGATCGCTCTCCAGCCGCCCCAGCGCTGCAAACGCCGTCGCCCGTAGCTTGCCCGCAGAGAGCTCCTTCACCGCCATCAGCAATGCCTCCTGCGCGAGCTTGCTCTTTCCCAGGTTTGCTCTCAGAAGCCCCAGAGCGCAGAGTGCCTCGCCGCGTGTGCCGCCTTTCTGTGCCGCCGCATAGCTTTTCTCGGCGAGTTCGTACTCCCCGAGGCCCTGGTGCGCGTAGCCCAGGTAGAGCTGCGCCTCCGGGTCGCGCAAGTCCGAAAGCTTCTTGATCGCCGCTTCGTAGCCGCCTGTCGCGTAGTAGGCCAGCCCGACGGCTTTAAGGGCTTTCGGATCTTGGGGACTTTTCATCAGCTTGGTCTCGACCCGATCCACATTGGTATCCGTGCCCGGCGGGACGGGGCGGCGGCGGAAGATATCGGCAAAGAGCAAAGGCGCGGGTGTCGCGATAGCTGCGCCAGGAATCGCGACATTGAGTAGCTTGGGCGTCTCGCGCTTGCCTTCGCAACCCACGAGAGTCCCGACAAAGCACAACAGCCAGAGAGAGCGTTTCATGGCTCTATCTTACCTACTAGTTTGGCCCATCCATCTTAATCGTGCGACGGTCTTTGGCATCCAGCTTGGGCACTTCGACTTTATCGCCGGGCTTGAGACCGGAGAGAATCTCGACGCGGGCTTCGTCTTTTAGGCCAATCTCGACCGTGCGCTCTGTCTTGACAGCTTTCTCGCCCGTCCCCGTCACCACAATAACTTTATTGCCGGGTAGGAGTGCCTCGGTGGGGAGCACGGTGATATTGGACTTCTTGTTGAGGAGTATATCCACATTGGCGGTCATGCCGGGGCGTAGGCGCTTGTCGCGCTCCGTGACGGCGATCTTCACCTCAAAGCGGACAATATTGCCACTCGCACTGGCGCTAGCTCCCTGCTGTGTGCTTCCCAGCGAGGCGGGAGCGAGTGAGACGACGCGGCCCTGGAACGCTTTATCCGCGATCCCATCCACACGAATCTCCACCGGGAGGCCCACCGAGAGGCGCGAGACATCCACCTCGTTGACATTGACTTTCACCTGCATCCGGGTCAGATCTGCAATGGTGACAATCGCCGCGCCCTGAGCAAAGCCGGCGGTCGCGGAGGCTACCAGCTCGCCCTCTTCGAGATACTTGCCCGTCACTTCCCCGGGAATCGGGGCGACAATACGCGTCTCTCCTAGGAGTACGGACTGCTCCGCCACCCGGTTTTCAATCTGGGCAACATCGGCTTGGGAGCGGAGAATATCTTTACTACGGACTTGAGCTTGGCGGGCATTGGCACGCTCGGTGGCGAGCTGCACCTCCGCGGATTTCACCGCAACTTGTGCCTGGTTGTAGCGTACTTTGGACTGCTCTACCCGCACTTTTGCCGTCTCCACGCGCACTTTTGCGGACTCGACCGCCATCTTTGCCGTGTCCACCCCGATCTGCGTGGGAGCAATATCTTCTTTACGCGGCCCCTCTTTGAGTAAACCAACTCTCTCCTGTGCACTGGCAAGGTCTGCCTCGGCAAGATCAATCTGAGTCTGAGACGCGTCTACGTCTTGCTGAGAGACATAGCCTTTTGAGAGCAAGAGCTTGCGCCGCTCCAGAGTGCGCTTGGCATCCACGAGCTGTGCCTGGATACGGCGGACGCTCTGCTCGGCTTGCTGGACATCTTGCGTCCGGGTTGGGGCGGAAGCTTGATCCACACGTGTCTGGGCCTGCGTGATTCCGACCTTGGCATTCAGCAAGCCCACTTCGGCGTCTTTGAGCCCCACTTCGGCATCCTTGACATTCACTCCCGCCTCGCGCAGGCTGACTTTGGAGTTCTCCAGTGCCACTTCCGCACGACGGACGGCAAGGGCAGTCGTCTGAAGAGAGAGCTGGTAGTTCTCCCGCGACTGAGCCAGCCCGGCTTGGCTGGCCTGGAGCTGCGCTTGTACACTGGCAACCTGGCGTGAGACCTCGGTAGGATCTACGGAGGCGAGTGGTGTGCCGACGGCCACTTTATCGCCGGGCTTGACAAAGATCTTCAGCAAGCGCCCCCCCACCCGCGACTTGACATCTACTTTGGTCACCGGCTCCAGAGTCCCCGTCTCCGAGACCTTGATCGCGATATCGCCTGTCTGCGCGGTTACCATCCGCCCGACCTCCGGCTTCGCCTTCGCCTTAGACTGCATCCGGGAGTAGCCAAACCCCGCCCCGCCGAGCACCACCATACTGATTAAAACCGTCCGAACAATTTTTCCTGACACCTTGTCTTGCCCTCTTCGCAACCTAGGACAGTAGAACCTTGCGGCAGGTTACAAAATCCAGCGGTAGAATGCTTTCAAGGAGAGTTTATCTATGAAGAAATCGGTTCTCTGGGCAGCGGCAGGAGTCGTCACTGCCACCGCAATCTGGGCTGCGATTAGCCTGCCACCGCAGACAACAACACGCCAAGTTACTCATTTAGGCACGACACCTAAACCTCTTTCAAATCTGCGACGTACCACAATCGTGACAATTACCAATGAAGAAGGAACAAGCATTGATCTATGTAATCTTGCGGAGCCATCACAGATCCAGTGGACAGGTCGTTTTCTTACTCTAACTCCCTCAGGAGCCCACATCATGACAAACCACACAGGCTCCGCCACAACCCTCATGATTACTCGGCGCAGGAGCGAAATGGGGCCACATTTTTACTGCCAGAGCACTACCAGTTTCACTCGCACCCTAAGATCTGGCGAGACAATCCAACTCTAAAGCTCCCCCTCCTCCCGGTCCCGGGAGGAGGGGTTCACCGAATTCCGAGGCGCTGGCAGACATTCTGCCAAGAATCCGAGGACTTGAAAGACTCACGGATGGTATAGAACCGATTAACGTCCGTTAGGCGCTGGTAGAGCAGAAAGGCGGTCTCTTCTTGGTCGCGAGGCTGATCCACCGCTTTAAGCAAGTCCCGGAGCTGGTTGCTGTTGATCCACTGCTGCGCGGCAAGCTGTCGCACAATCCGCATTTCATCACCGGCCGTTCGTGCGCGGCGCACCGAAAAGACCACGAGATCAAAATCCGCATTCCGCATCGCTTGCCGATTGACGTTGCGATCCGACGATGGAATGAAGCCTGATCCTTGTCCCGAAGCAAGCTGGCGCTCTAGCTCACGGGCATCGCGCTCCGCGTTTTCCAGCAGCACTTCCAGGCGGCGGCGCTCTGTGTCGCTATCACGACGGATCTCACGCTCACGGGCTCCGCCGCTGTCTTTCGCACGATTGCTCAGCACCCGATCCAGTAGCTCACGGGCTTCTCGTAGATCTAGCGAAAGCTTACGCGCCATTCCCTCGGGCGATGCCGCTCGTGCTCGCTCCCGACTCTGCTGCGCCCACACGGGAACCAGCGCTCCCACGCTCACCACTGCTGCTAAAACGAAGGCCCTCTGTCGTTTCATTGTCGTCTCTCCTACTTACTGTTATACAACGCTTTCCCCCGAAAGTCTGTGACGATAACGGTATACTGAGAGCCGTATGTCTGCCTCGCTTCGCCGCTACCTGCCTGCCCTGATCTTGTTTCTAGCACTGGTCTTGCGGGCTTGGGGGCTTGCTTGGGGCTTGCCCGATAGCACCCACTCGTTCTCCTACCACCCGGATGAGTCTATGGTTCTAGGGGCCGCCTTGGTGCACGAAGGCCAGGGCCTGCTTGACACGCATTTCTACAACTACGGCTCGCTCGTAACTCTGACAGATCGCTTTGCTTTTTTGGCGACGGGCATCGCCCATGCGACTATTCCCTCAGCCAACCACCTGCTCATGGCGCGCCTGATCACCGTGCTCTACGGAGTTGGCACCTGCGCTCTCTTGGTGCTACTCGGCAAGCGCTTGGAAAAACCGGGGGTAGGTTTGCTTGCGGCCACTCTCTATGCCATCGCGCCCCTTGCGGTTCAGCATGGGCACTTCGCCACGGTAGATGTCCCCGCCACGTTCTGGGTTACCGCAAGCCTGTTTTGCACCCTCACCAACCCACGTCTCGTCTGGTGCGGCCTCTTCGCAGGGCTCGCTGCCGCCACGAAGTACAACGCGGGGCTGGTCCTGCTGGCAGGACTTATGGCGTGGTGGCTCTCTGAAAGACGCACGTTAAGGCCACTGGCCTTGCTCCTCAGTGCTGCGCTGCTTGGGTTTCTGGTTGGCTGCCCCGGCGTCTTGGTGAACTTTCCCGTGTTCTGGCAGCAGTTCACCGCTGAGCTAAAGCACTCACGCAA
This sequence comes from Armatimonas sp., assembly GCF_964826245.1. NCBI lineage: Bacteria > Bacillati > Armatimonadota > Armatimonadia > Armatimonadales > Armatimonadaceae > Armatimonas > Armatimonas sp. The sequence continues at coordinate 13,017 of NZ_CBAYMC010000089.1, forward strand.
CCCAGATGAGTACTTTGTAGGACAGCTAGCGGTGCTCTACTGGCCGACTCTGGGACTCCTTTTTGCGTTAGCCTCACCGCTCTGGCTTGTGGGCTTAGGGCGGGCCTTAGCCGTTCGGGAGCGCACCGAAGTGATTCTGCTCGCGTTTGTCCTCCCTTACTTGCTCCTGATCTGTGTCTCCGCCAACCAGTACACCCGCTACGCGCTCCCCCTTCTCCCCGCGCTCTGCTGGCTGATCGCAAGCCTCCCAAGAAAGTTTCTCTCTATCATTGCCATCGGCGGGGCACTCTCGCTGGCGTTTTCCATCGCGCTGTGCTCGGTGATGGCGGGCTCGGACCCGCGCGATGAAGCGGCGGTGTTCCTGAAGCAGAAAGGCGTCGCTTCCGTGGGGTTTGCACGTGGCCCGTGGTACTGGTCACCGCCACTCCACCCGGTTCTCACCGCCCCGATTCCCACCGCCGCACGAAGCGCCGCCGACAGCTCAGAGACCCTACGCCTCTTTGCCGTGCCGGAGGGTCGTGACTGGGATCCGGGCCTGCTGGAAGCAACGCAGCCCGACGCGATCGCTCTGTCGGAGATTGAGTACACCACGGCGGTACAGACAAAAAATCCACGGGCCATTGCCTACCTGGCAGCACTCACGTCACGCTACCCCAACAAGACAGTCTTTGCTCATCCCTTGCCCGTGCTCGGTGCGCGAGACGACAACGGCCTGCCCTGTCAGCCGCTCCCGATTGACATGATCTACCCCAACCAAGCAGTGATAGTTTTTACAAAATAAGCACCATGATAAACGAACCTAAAGACCGAATTCTCGTCGCTCTCGACTACGACAATGCCGCCGATGCCGTGGCTCTCGCCCAGAAGCTCTCGGGCACGATTGGCGGCGTCAAGGTCGGCCTAGAGCTGGTCAATGCTGTCGGCTTCGATATTTTTGACAAGCTGCGCGACGCCGGAATCGAGCGCATCTTCTACGACGCCAAGTTCCACGACATTCCCAACACGGTCGCCGGGGCCGTGCGTGCGGCGGCCAAGCGCGGGATCTGGATGGTCAATGTGCACACGTCGGGTGGAAAAGCGATGATGGAGGCAGCAACGGAGGCAGCGCACTCGGTTGAGAACCCTCCGCTTCTGATAGGTGTCACCGTTCTCACCAGCCTGGATCAGCTCGCGCTGTCCTCGGAGCTGCGGGTCACGGGCTCGGTCAGCAAGCACGTGACGCACCTCGCGGAGCTCGCCAAAGCCAGCGGATTGGATGGCGTCGTCTCCAGCCCCCTTGAGCTAGAGGACATCCGAGCCGCCTGTGGTGAGGACTTTGTGACCGTGATCCCCGGCATCCGACCTGCCGGTGTAGGTGCCCAAGACCAGAAGCGAGTCGCGACACCTGCCGCCGCCGTGGCAGCCGGGGCGCACTACCTCGTTGTCGGGCGAGCGATCACGGGTGCCAGCGATCCCCGCGCCGCCGCCGAGGCGATTGCAGAATCCCTCCTCCCCTAACCCCTCCTCCCGAACCCTACGGGAGGAGGGGAACCATTAAAACCTCTTAGGCTCTCCCCTCCCCAATCCCTCCTCCCTGGATTGGGAGGAGGGGCGGGGGAGGAGGGATTGGGGAGGAGGGTATAATTCCCCCATGCAACCGATTTCAGAGATCGCCCAGAAGCTGGGCCTCACCGACGATGAGTTTGAGCCGTATGGCCGCCAGATCGCAAAGCTGCCTCTGAGCGTGCTGGAGAAGCGCAAGGGCGGCCCCCAGGGAAAATTAGTGCTCGTCACCGCCATCACCCCGACACCGGCGGGCGAGGGAAAGACCACGACGACGATTGGCCTGACGATGGGCCTGAATAAGATCGGAGTGAAGGCCGTGGCCGCGCTACGGGAACCGTCGCTGGGGCCAGTATTTGGGGTCAAAGGTGGCGCGACCGGCGGGGGAAAGGCACGCATCGAGCCCAGCGACCAGATTAACTTACACTTCACGGGCGATCTGCACGCCATTACTGCTGCCAATAACCTGCTCGCGGCAATGATCGACAACTACTTAATTGCAGGCAATGTCAAGAAGCTGGAGCCGCGCACGATCAGCTTCCAGCGCTGTCTGGACATGAACGACCGGGCACTCCGTAAGCTCATCACGGGCCTCGGCGGCAAGAGTGAGGGCGTCCCCCGCGAGACGGGAGTCGAGATCACGGCAGCCAGCGAAGTGATGGCGACTCTGTGCCTTGCCGAGGGCTATGCGGATCTGAAAAAGCGCCTTGCACGGATTGTCTTGGGCACCGATGAGAGCAACGAGCCGGTGACAGCCGCCGATATTCAGGCCGAGGGTGGGATGGCAGTGCTGCTCAAGGACGCGCTCAAGCCCAACTTAGTCCAGACCATCGAGGGCAACCCGGTGATTGTTCATGGCGGCCCGTTTGCCAATATCGCGCATGGCTGCAACTCGGTGATTGCCACGCGCCTCGCGCTGGCGCTGGGCGAGGTCTGCGTCACTGAGGCGGGCTTTGGAGCCGATCTGGGGGCAGAGAAGTTTTTAGACATCAAGATGCGCCAAGCCGGGCTCGCGCCCGATATGGTGGTCTTAGTGGCGACACTGCGAGCACTCAAGATGCACGGGGGCGTTCCGCTCGATCAGCTCAAGGG
>NZ_CBAYMC010000090.1:0-15555 GCF_964826245.1 Armatimonas sp.
AGCCTCGCCGCCCCGACAACAGACACGGTCTTTTTCTCCAGTGTGGGGGATCAGCCGTCGCTAGAGAGCCAGCAGCTCCCCGGAAAGGCCACACGCCTCCCGGACTTTTCCGTGCCCCAGTGGGCCATGCGTAGCGTGAGCCTGCACACAACCAATCTGTCTCTGGGCAATGGCATTGAGGTGCAGCTAAAGCGCGAGGGAGAGTTCCTCACGGGAACCATCACCAACAACACGGGCGCACTCCTCGAAAATGTCCAGGTGCACTACGGCGGCGGGAGGGCACATTTTGCAACTCTCTCCCCCGGACAGTCCCAGACCGTTCGCTTTACTTGCAATAATAATAATGTGATAAATTTAGGATTCCAGGATGCTGCCTACTATGCCCCGCTACTCGCGACGACTCTTAGTCGTCTGGTGGAGTATCAGTACGAAGCACAGCGTAAGGACGAGGCGATGATCACGGCCTTTACCCGCGAAGAGCTTGTGCCGGTGAGAGTGGAGGGTGTGGCCGCTACCGCGAAAAACATAAACAATGCGCTCATTATCCACGCGCCGGTTGACGCTCCCTAAATTACGGCTACAATAGCGGCATGCACGTATTATTTCTGGGAGGCACGGGCCTCATCTCGACGGCGATTGCTCGCAAGCTGCTCCAGCGCGGCGAGCAGGTGACTTGCTTCAACCGGGGGCGCAGTGAGAACCGGCTGGAGGCGCACCCGAACCTGACGATTCTCAACGGCGACCGGAGCGACAGGGCTGCGTTCGAGGCGCTTTTTGAGGGCAAGCACTACGATGTGGTCGTGGACATGATCTGCTTCGGCCCCGACGATGCCGCCTCCAGCATACGCGCGTTTAAGGGCCGCTGCGACCACTTTCTTTTCTGCTCCACGGTCTGTGTCTACTCCGGCCCACCGATCACGATCCCGACGCCAGAGAGTGAGCCCTATCACTCGATTGGGGGCTACGGCAAGAACAAGGCCGCCTGCGAGCAGCTCTTCCTAAACGAGCCGGACTTTCCCGCCACAGTCATGCGGCCGTCGCACAGCTACGGTGAGGGCGGTATGCTGATTCGACCCGTCGGCGGCTGGGGCTCGTTTGGCACTTTCCCTGATCGCCTCCGCAAGGGCCTTCCGGTGATCGTCCCTGGTGATGGCACGGGGCTCTGGGCAAGCTGCCATGTGGACGATGTCGCGGAGGGCTTTATCTCCGTGATGGGCAAGAAAGCTGCTGTGGGGGAGTGCTTCAATATCACTGGCGAGGAGAACATGACCTGGAACGACTACCATAAAATCGTCGCCGAGGTCGTGGGCGGGACATTTAACCCCGTCTATATTCCGATGAGCGTTCTGGAAACCCTCGCCAAGCCCGACTGGACCGGTGGCCTGCGTGAGATCTTCGGCTGGCCCAGTATCTTCACCACCGATAAGATCAAGGCCATCGGCGGCTACCCTGGCCAGAGCATCTCTTGGCGCGAGGGCGCCCTGCGAACCATCGCCTGGATGGAGACCAATGGCAAGGCGCAACACGCCGAGAGCGATACCTACGAAGATCGGCTGATTGCGGCCTGGAACCACGCGATTCAAGCTCTTCCCTCGCTGGAGGCATAGGTGCGGCCCGTGGGCAAGAACACTCTCTGGCTGGTGGTGTTCTTGCTCGCCCCGGTGGCGCTACTGAACTACTTGGATCGCCAGATGCTCGCCTCCATGAAGTTCTCTGTGATGGCGGAGCTGGTGGATATCAAGAGCGACACGAGCTGGGGGCTGATGCTGGCGCAGTTCAAGTGGGTCTATGCCTGCCTGAGCCCGATTGGTGGCTATCTGGCGGATCGGTTTAGCCGCCGTGGGATTATCTGCGCCAGCCTTGTAGCCTGGTCGGCGATCACGTGGTGGACGGGGCAGGCGACCGGCTATGCAGAGCTTCTCACTGCCCGAACCCTGATGGGGGTAAGCGAGGCGTTCTACATCCCGGCAGCACTGGCGCTGATCATGGACTACCACACGGGAGCGACGAAGTCACGGGCGACAGGCATTCACACGGCGGCGATCTATATCGGGGTGATCCTGGGCGGCTTTGCCGGCTTTGTCGCCGATGCGCCGAGCTTGGGCTGGCGCTGGGCCTTTCACACCGCCGGGGCACTGGGCGTTCTCTACGCCCTCCCGCTCTTTCTTCTGCTCCGCGATGCTCCCCGAGCCGTAGTTTCAGAGACGGCTCCCCAAAACTCGCCTTTATCGGCGCTACGGCAGCTTTTAGGCAACCCCTCGTTTCTTCTTCTCACGGCCTACTTTGCGCTGGCGGCGTGGCCGGGCTGGATGATGAAGGACTGGATGCCGGCGATGCTAAAATCCCAGTTTGAGATCAGCCAGGGGCGGGCGGGAGTCTCGGCGGGGCTCTATGTCAATCTGGCAGGATTTGTGGGGCTTTTTCTGGGGGGACTCTGGGCAGACCGGCTGGTGCGCAAGACGGTTCGGGCACGTGTGCTTGTCAGTGCGGTGGGAATGGCGCTGATTATCCCCGCACTCTTTGGCCTCGGCTACGCCCCAACACTGACGGTGGCGATCTGTTTTTTGGCACTTTTTGGCCTGGGCTTTGGGCTTTTTGACTGCAATAACATGCCGATTCTCTCGCAGCTTGTGCGCCCGGAGCTTCGGGCGACGGGCTATGGTCTCATGAACTTTGTGAGCGTGAGCCTGGGGGGCTTTGCCGATATCGGGGTGGGTAAGCTCCGTGATGCCGGGGTCGCCTTTCCCGTGATTCTGAGTCTTGCCGCCTGTCTGGTGATTGCCAATGTCTTTCTGGTGCTACAGATTCGTCCCCAAGGAGAGCCGATCCCTGAGGGAGTGCGCGGATGAGCTGGACGAAACTGGCGAGCCTGCCGGACCCGGAGGGCTTTGCGGGCGCATTTGCGGGCGTGAGCTGGGGCACGCTGCTCGTGGCGGGAGGGGCGAACTTTCCTGAGAAGCGTCCCTGGGAAGGCGGTACGAAAGTCTGGACGGACACCGTTTTTGCGCTGGATCGCCTACAGGGAGCCTGGAAGGTGGTGGGGAAGCTACCACGTCCGCTGGGCTATGGCGTGAGTGCGTCTTACCGCGATGGTGTGATCTGTGTGGGTGGGAGCGACCTTAGCCAGCACTACTCCGAGGCATTTCGCTTGGAGTGGCGGGCAGGAAGACTGCGCACCCTACCCCTACCTGCGCTGCCGATCCCGCTGGCAAGTGGCTGTGGGACTCTCGTCGGGGAGACGCTCTATGTCGCTGCGGGGCAAGAATCCCCGACGAGCAAGACGGCAAGCAGGCGGTTTTTTAGTCTCAATCTCTCCCGAGCTTCCTCAACCTGGAGAGAGCTGCCGCCCGTGCCTGGCCCTGGTCGGATTCTGGCGACGGCGGCGGCGTTTTCCGGGAGCTTCTGGCTCTTTGGCGGGGCAGAGCTGCACACCGATGAGAGTGGTCTGGTGAAGCGTCGCTACCGGCAAGATGCCTACCAGTACACGCCAGAGAGGGGCTGGCGGCAGCTCGCCGACTTGCCTTCGCCTGTCGTTGCGGCACCCTCACCGGCTCCCACCTCCAAAACAGAGATCTTTATTCTCGGCGGCGACGATGGCTCACGAGTCGGCCTGCTCCCCCAGGAGCACCCTGGGTTTTCCAAAAGCGTCCTGCACTACGACCCGAAAACGAACCAGTGGGCACGCGACGGCGAGACCGGCGTGGCTCGCGTGACCGTCCCCGTGGTGCGCTGGGGAAAGCGGTGGATTATCGCAGGCGGGGAAGCCCGACCCGGTGTCCGCTCCCCCGAGGTCTGGTCGTTTGAGCTTTAGGGGCGCACTATTTTTTGAAGGGGTTGGAGAACTTGGGATCGCTGATGATCGTGTTGTCCGTTAAGGTGCGCAGGAAGGCAACGAGGGCATCGCGGTCTTCTCCTGAGATATTGAGTCGCTGGGGCTGATTATTGGGCCCTTTGAGCCTATTGTCGAGCGCCGGGCCGTTTTGCACGCCGCCGATGTAGTGGTCTACCACTTGTCCCAGAGTCGCGAAGCGTCCGTCGTGCATGAAGGGGCCGGTGACACCAATATTCTTCAGAGAAGGCGACTTGAAGATGCGGGTCTCGCCGGCATCCAGTCCATTGCTTCGGGAGTTCGCATTGAGCGAGAACGTCGGGACACTGTGGCAGCCCGCGCACCCGGCGCCACCTTGGTTGGGAGCGAGCAGATAGACCTGCTTGCCGCGCTCCTCTTGCGCGGTGAAGCCCGCAAACGGCGCCCCCACATTGGCGCCCGGCTGGCCCGGATTAAAGACCTTGGCAAACTCCGTATCAAACTTGCTGTTTACCGAGACCATGCTGCGCTCGTACTGGGCGAGCGCTTTCTGAACGCGATCCTCGGTGATATTGCTATCGCCAAAGACCCACTTGAAGAGCTCAGGGTAGTAGGGCAGGGTGCTCATCTTGCTGGTGAGAGTCGCAAATCCCCCGTGCGCGGCGTCGAAGCCCATCTCGACTGAGTTCTGGATCGGCTGAGTGGCCTGCGCCTCGACACTGGCGGCACGACGGTCCCAGAACATCTGCATTCCCTGATAGAAGCGAAGATTACCGATGCGCATGGCGTGCATGTCGGTCTGGCCGCCTTCAAAGCCGACGCTAAGCGTTTTGTTGTCTACAAAGCCCTGGCTCTGAACATGGCACGTGGCGCAGGCAACGGTGTTGTTGCGGCTGAGGCGCTTGTCAAAGAAGAGCACGCGGCCTAGTGTCGCCCCTTTGTCAGTGATCGGGTTATTGGCAGGCGTGTTGCTTTGCGCCAGCACATTGGCATCGTAGTGCACCGGAAACGCAGGGTTGGCGTAGTTAAAGAGGCTATTCACATCGAGCGTGGTGTACTCTTTAGTACCCGCAAACGGATCCGGCGTAGGGGTAGGCGTCGGAGTAGGGGTAGGCGTCGGAGTGGGGGTAGGTGTCGGTGTTGGGCTTGGTGTAGGACTAGGTGTTGGTGAAGGCGTGGGAGTTGGCGTCGGCGTGGCACCAGGGGCTGGTGTGGGTGTGGGAGTCGCATTGGGATCGGGCGTCGGTGTAGGAGCCGCCGTTGGCCCCGGAGTCGCGGTTGGCGCGGGCGTCGGCGTGGCGGAAGCGCCACCGCCACCGCCACAGCCCATCGTGGCGAGGGTCAGCGCTTGCAGGCCCAGAACGGCAGAGATAACAAAGCGACGGCGGTGGGTGAGCAAGGTTTTGGTATCCATAGTGGCCTCAGGGTAAATCTTAGTCGTGAAGAAGTCATGAAGCAAGCTGGGGACGTGGCATATAGGCGGGGACTTTCAGGCCCCGGATTTATGGGTACAATGGCAACCATGAACGACAAGCGCTGCTACGAGCTTCGTATCTACACGGCGGGGGAGGGCAAGCTCGATGCTCTCAATGCCCGCTTCCGCAACCACACGCTGGGGCTTTTTAAGAAGCATGGGATGACCAGTGTGGGCTACTGGATGCCCTCGGAAAAAGAGAACCCGGAGCGCAAGCTCTACTACGTGCTCTCCTATCCCAGCCGCGAGTTTCGTGATGCGGCGTTTAAAGCCTTTGGGGCCGATCTCGAGTGGCAGGCGGTCTATAAAGAGTCCGAAAAAGACGGCAGGCTGGCAATCAAAGTCGAGTCGCAGTTTCTGCACACGCTGGACTTCTCACCTAAGCTCCCGGCAAAGTCCGCACGACAGCCACGGGCCTTTGAGCTTCGCACCTACTACGCCTCGCCGGGGAACTTAGCGCGGCTCCAGAATCGTTTTCGGCAGCATACCGTCAAGCTCTTTGAAAAGCACAAGATGACCAATATCGCCTACTGGGAACTGGATCCCGATCAGAAAGGCGCGGACAATACGCTGATTTATCTCATGGCCTATCCCAATGAAATGGCTCGGAAGGCGTCGTGGGACAGCTTCCGCACCGACCCGGCGTGGCAAGCGGCGCGAGAGGCATCGGAGAAAGAGGCGGGGGGAGCGCTGACGCTGAAAGAAAAGGGCGTGGTCTCGCTGCCTCTCTTGCCCACGGACTACTCGCCGCTGATCTAGGCGGGTGCGGCACGACAAAGCGCCTTGGCTCATGTGCGAGCCAAGGCGCTTCTTAAGGGAAGCAGAGGCGAATCCTACTTACGCCGTCTCTTGACGATCACCAGCGTCCCCCCTGTGCCAGAAGCGCCAGCGTGCCCGGCTTGGGGACGAAGCATTCCAGGCACTCTACGACGAAGGCTATGGCCGCGACACCCGTGAGATTTTGCAGTCGCTCGGAATCTCTTGAGTTTACCTCTCTAGCAAAATCGTTTAAGTTTAAAGCCTCCCCGACGGTAGAACGCGTAGCTGGAATGTGCTAAAATCTCTCTATGCGTAAGACCATCGTGGGTATCGGACTGGGAGCCGGTTTATTAGCGGTTTCTTTTGGCGTGGGAGCCGCGCCGTCGCAAACTTCCCCTTCACTTGCCGGAGGGGGCCGGGGGGAGGCGAAAACCAAGCTTTCCTACAACCAAGACATTCGGCCCATTCTTGCCGACAACTGCTTCCCGTGTCATGGCCCGGACTCGGCGTCGCGTAAAGCCGGGCTGCGGCTCGATAAGCTTGCCGATGCACGAGCAAAAGGCGCGATTGTGCCGGGCGACCCGCTCGCCAGTGAGCTACTCCGTCGCGTCCGGCTGCCACAGAGCGATGCTCTCGCCATGCCGCCAGCATCGGGCCACAAGCGCCTGACCCCACAGCAAGTCGCGCTGCTCACCCGCTGGATCGGCCAAGGAGCGCAGTACGAGCAGCACTGGAGCTTTCTTGCGCCTAAGCTCCCCCCTATCCCCCGTCCGGCGGGGGGAGTCAAATGGGTTCGCAATCCTATCGATGCCTTTGTGCTCGCGAAGCTGGAGCAGAACAAGCTCACGCCCGCGCCCGAGGCCGATAAGCGCACAATCGCACGACGGCTTGCGCTGGACCTCACTGGCCTGCCTCCGGAGCCCGCCGATGTCGAGGCATTTGTGAGAGACACAGCGCCCAACGCCTACGAGAAGCTTGTGGATAAGTTTATGGCAAGCCCGCAGTGGGGCGAGCACCGGGGCCGTGCCTGGCTGGATGCCGCACGCTACGCCGACACGCACGGGATTCACTTCGACAACTACCGCGAGATGTGGGCGTACCGGGACTGGGTGATCGCGGCGTTCAATAAAAACCAGCGCTTCGATCAGTTCACGATTGAGCAGCTCGCCGGGGACTTGCTGCCCGAGCCCACGCTTGATCAGCGCATCGCGACGGGCTTTACGCGCTGTAATATCACCACCAACGAAGGCGGCTCGATAGACGAAGAAGTTCGGGTCATGTACACGCGGGATCGGACAGAGACGGCGGCGCAGGTCTGGATGGGAAGTACGGCGGGCTGTGCGGTCTGCCACGACCATAAGTTCGATCCGATCAGCCAGAAAGATTTTTATAGCCTCTCCGCGTTTTTCAACAACACGACCCAAAACGCCATGGACGGCAATATCAAGGACACGCCGCCTATTATTCAAGTGCCCGTCGGTGCCGACCGACCACGCTTTCAGGCGCTCCAGACCGAGCTTGGCGAGGCCAAGAGAGCGGTCGAGGCACGTAAGGCTACCGCGAAGGCAGATTTTGACAAGTGGCTCGCCTCCCCGACCCGCGCCGCACTGGCTCCTCCCACGAATGGGCTGATCTTCCAGGCCAAGCTCGACGAAGGCAAGGGTAAGGAGATCGCTGCCGTCCACGAGGGCAAGCCCGTCACCTACCCCATCCTCGGAAGCGGGGCAAGCTGGGGCGAGGGTCAGCTTGCGGAAAAAGCCTTCCAGAAGAAACCCGGCGGCCCGGTAGAGCTCCCTGATGTCGGGGACTTTGACAGCAACCAGGCGTTTACCTGCTCGGCGTGGGTAAAGCTACCGCAGGGCAACACCGGCGGCGCGATTGTTGCCCGCATGGATGAAGGTAGTGAGCACCGTGGCTGGGACATGTGGGTCGAGGGCAATAAAGTGGGGAGCCACATCGTCCACAAGTGGCCCACCGATGCCATGAAGGCCGTCACCCGCGAGGCACTCACCACGGGGGTCTGGCACCTGGTGACGATCACCTACGACGGTAGCCTGAAGCGCGAGGGGCTGAAGGTCTATGTGGATGGACTTGCAAAGGCCACCGAGCCGTCGGGGGAAGGTCTCCGCAGTACGATCAAGACCGCCACGCCCTTCAAGCTTGCCCAGCGCAGTGGCGGAGCGGTGATCGAGGGACTGGGGCTACAAGACTTGCGCCTCTACAATCGGGCACTTCCGGCAAGCGATGTTGCCGCGCTGCTCTCGATGCGCTCGGAGTATCTGCTGGCGATGGGAAGTGAGAAGCTCAAGCCCGCCCAGCGTGATGAGCTGTTCTCTGGCTGGCTGGCATCGGGTGATCCCATCTATAAAGAGCTCTCCGTCAAGCAGGCCGCGCTCCAGAGCGAAGAGGCGGCGATTAAGGGACGCGGAACCGTGGCGCATGTCGCCAATGAGAAGCCTGGTGTGCCTGAAGCCTATGTGCTCTTTCGCGGCGAGTACGACAAGCGCCGCGATAAAGTGACCCCGATGACCCCCGCCGCGCTCCCTGCGATGGACGCCAAGCTCCCGAAAAACCGCCTCGGGCTGGCCAAGTGGCTGCTCTCGCCGGGCCACCCACTCACGGCACGCGTGACGGTCAACCGCTACTGGCAGGAGCTCTTTGGTACCGGCCTTGTCAAGACCGCAGGCGACTTTGGGATCACCGGCGAGCTGCCTAGCCACCCAGAGCTTCTGGACTGGCTCGCGTTAGACTTCCAGAAAGACTGGGATATCAAGCGCTTCTTCAAGCAGCTCGTGATGAGCAGCACCTACCGCCAGGCGGCTCTGCTCACTCCCGAGAAACGCGCCAAAGACCGCGACAACCGCCTGCTCTCCCGCGGCCCGCGCTTCCGCATGGACGGTGAGATGGTGCGCGACTACGCGCTGGCGACCAGTGGCCTCTTGGTGAAGAAGATCGGCGGCGCGAGCGTCAAGCCCTACCAGCCCGATGGGGTCTGGGAGGCCGTGGCGATGATCGGCTCCAACCCCCGCGACTATAGAAGAGACACCGGCGAAAATCTCTACCGTCGCTCGATGTACACCCTCTGGAAGCGCGCTGCACCACCCGCCTCGATGGAGCTCTTCAATGCCCCCAACCGCGAGACCTGCGTGGTAAAGCGCGAGCGCACCAACACCCCGCTGCAAGCCTTAGTGACGCTCAACGACATCCAGTTTGTGGAAGCGGCGCGTCAGCTCGCCACCAACGCCCTCAAGAGCGGCAATGCCCTCGACTATCTCTCTCGCCGTCTCCTGGCCCGCCCGCTTACGGCTACGGAGCGCATCATCACGGAGACAAGCCTAGACGAGCTCAAAGCCCACTACGACAAGAACCCCAAAGAAGCGAGAGAGCTGATCACCTTCGGCGAGTCCAAGCCCGACCCTAATTTCAACACCACTCAGCTCGCCGCCTGGACCATGCTCGCCAACCAAATGCTCAACTTAGACGAGGTACTAAATAAGTAATGAGCGAGCCTGTACCGCTTCGTCTTGATGCCGAAGCGGTGTCTGTTGACGATGAGCTACCTGCTTTTCTGGCTCGACCTGAAGGCGCAAAAGTCTATCATGGCTTTCCTGTCATTGAGGAAACAGAGACTGAAGGGTGGTACTACGGTGCCATTACAGAGTTTCTTGAAACAGGTGGGTGTCGTTCGGGCGATGGATTTGTTGTTGCCCCCGACGGAACAAGGGCAGGTTTGGTTTGGGAAGTGGGGATGGGGGAGTTTGACGAGATCATGGCTCCTGAACAAGACCGATGGGGCGTTTATGGTGTCTGGTTTCCGAAAACGATCTTTACGATTGATGATCTTGTAGTATGTTTTCGCGCTGTTTTACCACAGTTACAAAAAAGGTATCAGGAGATTCAGGATGGCCTTTAGCGACTATAAAAATATCTCCCAGACACAGCGAGAGTTTGGGATTACCTACCGCGAGGAGCGCTTTCTTTTTGCGGAGCCTGCCGCGCCGCCGCAGAGTTTCTTGACCGAGCTGGAGTTCAGCCGGGAGAACATGGATATCTTCACCTCCGAGGCATCGCGCACGGAGCTGGTGATCTCGCCGCTTCTTAGGGAAGCCTACAAGCGCTTCGCAGATCGGTACGCCTTCTGGATTCAGAAGCCGCTGAGCTACAGTGAGAAGCTCTCGGGGATTCCTGATTATCTTATCGCGACCAAGTCGGCGCTGGGGAAGACGGTGCTGGAGACGCCGCTGGTGGTGGTGGTTGAGGCGAAGAAAAACGACTTTGAGCAGGGCTGGGGCCAGTGTCTCGCCGAGCTGATCGCCGCACAGAAAATCAATGAGAGGCCGGATCAGCCGGTCTATGGCATTGTCACCGATGGCGAGCTCTGGAAGTTCGGCAAGCTCGTCGGTACCGATTTTACCTTGGAGACAGTTGGGTATACCCTGACGGACTTGCCGGAGCTCTTCGGCACACTCGTCTATATCTTGGAGACAGCAGTATGAACCGTGAAAAAGAACCGATTGATCCTCTGATTGAGGAGTGGGTGCGCCTGGAGACCCGGCGGCAGTTTCTGCGCCAGGGAGCCAATGCGCTCGGAATGGCCGCGCTGGCAGCTCTTGGCGGCGAGGCGTTTGCAAAACCGCAGGCTTCCCCCACGCGTGGGGGCCAGGGGGCGAAGTACAAAACGGTGCCGGGGGCTTTGCCCAAGCTGCACTTTGCGCCTAAGGCCAAGCATGTGATCTACCTGCACATGGTCGGGGGGCCGCCGCAGATGGACCTCTTTGACTACAAGCCCGAGATGGTTAAGATGTATGATAAAGACCTCCCGGAGTCTATTCGCAAGGGCCAGCGTCTGACGACCATGACCAGCGGACAGGCACGCTTCCCGATCGCGCCCAGCAAGTTTGCCTTCAAGCAACATGGCAAGAGCGGGATGTGGCTCTCGGAGCTGCTGCCGAACCTGGCAACGAAGGCCGACGATATCTGCTTCATTCGCTCGATGCACACCGAGGCGATCAACCACGAGCCCGCCATTACCTACATGCAGACCGGCAACCAGGTGACCGGGCGCCCGTGTTTAGGCGCATGGACAAGCTACGGCCTAGGCTCGATGAACTCCGACTTGCCGACTTTCGTGGTGCTAGTGGCGCAGCCGAGCAATACCGATCAGGTGCAGGCGATCTCGGCGCGGCTCTGGCAGTCGGGCTATCTTCCCGGCGAGCATGCAGCCTGCTCGTTCCGGGCGGCGGGTGACCCGATTCTCTACATCAACAATCCTCCTGGGGTTGATCCGACCGTGCGCCGCACCACACTCAATGGCCTCAAGGCGCTCAACCAGCTCACCTACCAGACCGTCGGGGATGAGGAGACCCACACCCGAATCGCGCAGTACGAGCTGGCATTTCGGATGCAATCGTCCGTGCCTGAGCTGACCGCAGTCACCAACGAGCCTGCCAGCACCTACGAGCTCTATGGGGAAGCGGCCAAGAAGCCGGGGAGCTTTGCCTACACCGCGCTGATGGCCCGCCGGATGGTCGAGCGCGGCGTGCGCTTTGTCCAGGTGTATCTCAATAACTGGGACACCCACGCCAATGTCGCCGGACGGCTGCCGAGCCAGTGTAAAGACATCGACCAGGCGTGCGCGGGGCTCATTCAGGACCTCAAGAACCGTGGCCTGTTTGAGGAGACGCTGATTATCTGGGGCGGGGAGTTTGGGCGGACAATCTACTCACAGGGCGGGCTCTCGAAAGAGAACTATGGGCGCGATCACCACCCGCGCTGCTTCACGATGTGGATGGCGGGCGGCGGCTCCAAGCCTGGCGTCTACGGCGAGACGGATGACTTCTCCTACAACATCGTCAAAGATCCCTGTGATGTCCACGACTTCCACGCCACGGTCCTCCGGTTGCTTGGGGTAGATCACGAGCGCTTCACCTACAAGTATCAGGGGCTGGATCAGAAGCTCACGGGTGTCGAGCCCGCCAAGGTGATTAAAGAGCTGATCGCATGATAGATCTAGGAGGCGATCCACTACAAGGGCCGCTTCCTAAGTGGGGTGGTGGCCTCGTCGCACCCCTTGCCTGTGTCGTCTACGCGCTGATCACACTCGTGCGCGGGGAGGCGTATCTGGGGCGTCACCGTGCGATTGCTCTACAGGGCTCTGATGTTATTGTCTACGGCATTTCGTTATTTTGCTTGGCATTTCTTCGTCATGCTCACTTCTTCTGGGGAAATACCGAGCGGCTTGAGCCCTACTCGGGTTTAGGAAAGACACTGGGAATCGTGGCTTTTGTGCTGAGCTTGGTCTTCTTGGCTATACGAGTTCTACGCCCGATGTGAGAGGAGTTGGCATGCAAAAAATAAACCCCTCTCCCGTTATCGGAAGAGGGGTGGTGGGCGAGGGCCGAGATACTTAGACCTCGGCGGTCTTGACGGTCTTGATGATCCGTGCGGCCACTTTATAGGGGTCTGCAGCGGAGTTGGGACGGCGATCTTCCAGCCAGCCCATCCAGCCCTTCTGAACCGCGCCAATCGGGATGCGGATAGAGGCACCACGATCCGAGACGCCGTAGGAGAACTTGTTCCACGGTGCCGTCTCGTGCTTGCCGGTCAGACGCAGGTGGTTGTCCGGGCCATAGACATCAATGTGTGCCATGATAATCTCTTCAGGAGCGAACGCCTGGCAGATCTTATCATAGACATCTTTGCTGCCTGAGGTGCGCAGCGCCGTGTTAGAGAAGTTGGCGTGCATGCCCGAGCCGTTCCAGTCGGTGTCGCCTAGCGGCTTACAGTGCCAGTTGATCCAGACATCGTAGGACTCCCCGATGCGCTCCAAGAGATAGCGAGCGATCCAGATCTGGTCACCAGCCTCTTTCGCGCCCTTGGCGAAGATCTGAAACTCCCACTGACCCGTCGCCACTTCGGCGTTGATTCCCTCGACATTCAGGCCTGCCTGAAGGCACTGCTCTAGGTGCTCCTCGATAATCTCGCGGCCAAAGGCGTTGCGTGCACCGACGGAGCAGTAGTAGGGGCCTTGCGGCCCGGGGTAGCCACGGTCGGGGAAGCCCAGGGGCTTGTTGGTGGCGCCGGTGTAGAGGAAGTACTCCTGCTCGAAGCCGAACCAGAAGTCGTTGTCGTCGTCCTCGATTGTCGCGCGGCCATTGGAGCGGTGGGGCATTCCGTAGGCATCTAAGACCTCGCACATCACGAGGTAGGCGGGGGTGCCTAGCTTAGAGCGCTCGGGATCGGGGCAGATAAAAACCGGCTTAAGCTGGCAGTCCGACGAGCCGCCGGGGGCCTGCTCCGTGGAAGAGCCGTCAAAGGACCACATCTCACAGTCTTCTAGCTTGCCGCTAAAGTTGGTTTCGATCTTGGTCTTGCTACGAAGGCTCTGCATCGGCTGGTAGCCGTCGAGCCAGATATATTCGAGTTTTGCTTTTGCCATACTGACGATAATTCTACCCTTTTTTATGTTTCCGTTAGGTTTCCATTAATAAAGCCCCGCCGATTTTGGCAGGGCCTTGAAGAAAGCTCGTAGGACTACGGGCAAGCGTTCGTATCTTCGGAGTCGAAGATGGGGCCGCCGGGGATGCCGTGGTAGTCGTTGTAGGGATCTGTCAGAGTGCTGATGGTGGCAGCAGGGTTTTCCAGAGCTGTCCCCTTCACGGGAGCGGTAATCCCCGCACGCCAACCATAGACGGGGGTGCCAATAGGACGGCCATTGACCGCCGTTGTCGTAAACTGGTTGGGGGCAGGATTTGCCCCATAGCGGAACCACTTGGCATGCCCATCGGAGAAACAAATATTGCTACCGTCGTTGTGACGACCATCTGCCAGAAAGTTCTGTGAGCCCAGCTTGACCGTCGGAGCGGCGTTTTCGTTGCGGTGGGTTCCATCGAAGAACATGATCGTCTCCGCAGGCAGGCTCGTTGCGGCCATCGAGTTCACCGGAGTGAAGGCCCCCTTGAGTGCGGGCATTCCGCCACCGCCACACAGGTTCTCGCCAAAGAGCCCAAAATTTGGGACGATCCCGACGTAGCGGAAGCCGCCCGACCAGAGTGGTCCAAGACGGCTGTACCAGTCAAGGCCTGGCTTGTAGCTAGGGCAGTTGAAGATTTCCACATTTTTCATGTACGGCTGTAGTAGATCATAAACCGTGATCACGGACGGCCCCCCCGCAGGAAGCGCCACGGGGACGGTTATGGCAAGAGGACGTGGCCCCATGTAGGCCGCCTGTGGGAACGTCTCATCGTAGTCCTGCACGTACTGCATGGCAGCAAGACCGATCTGCTTTTGGTTAGAAAGACAGGAAATCGAGCGGGCTTTTTCGCGGGCTTGTGCGAAGACCGGGAAGAGAATGGCGGCGAGAATCGCGATGATGGCGATGACGACGAGAAGCTCTATGAGCGTAAATGCACGTTTCATTGTACAGAGAAGTTCCTTATTGTTGATCTAGGATAAGAGAGTCGCAAGAGTCTACCTGACTCGCAGCACATTTGTAAAGAGAGGATTAATATCCGCGATCTCAGGCCGTACGCGGTTAGATTTTGTTCCGCATCACTGCCTCTAGGAGTCGCGTCACTTTCAGGCCCTCTTCACCGGTGACGTGCCCTGGCTCACCGCGCACCAGCGCTTGGACAAACGGCAGATGAGTAGGAGTGGGCGTCTCAAAGCGCCGCTCCTCACCGTTTATGGTGAACGCTGCTCCGTCAAACGGATCGCAGGTGAGTGTGCCGTCGGAGCCAAAGATCTCTAAAATATCCCGGCTGGGCCGCGTGTGAAAATGAAAGCACGCTGATGCGAGCACGCCACTGGCAAAGCGCAGGGAGAAAACGGTGTCGTTCTCAGCGCTATGGTGCGCGAGGCGATTCGCCGCGAAGCCGTGTACTTCAGTGATGTCTCCCAGAAGAAAGCACAGCATGTCGAGCCGATGCGAGCCGACATCTACCACATGACCTCCGCCTGAGATTGCCGGGTCTACGCGCCAGCCACTCGCTGGGGCCAGAGTGCAGAGCTGGAGCCGCGCTCCCAGCACCGTACCCAGCTCGCCCGCCTCCAGCGCGGCTTTGATCGCCTGGAACTTGGGCCAGTAGCGCCGGTAGTAGGCCACGTGAAGCGAGACACTATGTGCCTTACACGCCGCGATCATCTGCTCGCCCTCGGCAACACTCAGCGCCATGGGCTTCTCCACCAAGACATGCTTGCCGGCCGCCGCTGCCTGAAGTGTCTGCTGACAGTGGAGATGCGGGGGCGTGGCAATATAGACCGCATCTATCTCGGGGTCGGCGAGCAGCGCCTCAGTAGTATTGTAGGCGCGCTTGGCCCCATGTCGCTGTGCAAAGTCTTCGGCTTTTGTTAAGTCCCGCCGCATCACCGCGATCAGCTCGGAGCCCTCTGCTTGATAGAGCGCAGGGCCGCCTTTTTTCTCTGCCACATCGCCACACCCAACAATCCCCCAGCGAACTAAACTCATAGATGTAACTCGTTTCGTGTAATTTAATTCTGAATTAACAATTCTCTT
>NZ_CBAYMC010000091.1:0-15489 GCF_964826245.1 Armatimonas sp.
TAGTTCATCATGAAGTCCATCCCGCCGTGGCCGCCGGTCTCTAGCGCTTTTGCACCCAGCTCTTTCCACAGAGGGGAGCCAAACTCTTCTTTAATCGTCTCTAGATCTGCCCAAGCGCCATGGTGTGGCTTCTTTGGGTCAAGCTCTAGAAAGACGCCGGCAGGGTAGTCGCGGATAGCGCCTTTGGAGCCCTGGAGCAGTGTCCCGCGGCTGTAGGGGCGTGGCGTTACGACATCATGCTGGAGCATGATCGTGCGGCCTTTGGCGGTCTGGATCAGGCTGGTGTTCATGTCGCCCGCTTTATAAACTTCGCTGCGCTTGGCATTGCCCTCCTCGATAATCACATCGCGCGTCTCCGAGAGGCTAGCCTCGTTACTACTCATCGAGATCAGGCGTGTGAACCGATCTCCTCGGTGAATTCCCATTGCCTGCGCAACCGGGCCGAGGCCGTGAGTGGGGTAGAAGTTACCATCGCTGGTCTTGTGGGGCTCGCGCCGCCAGAGTCCCTCACTCTGGTCGGAGAGGAGTAAGTGACGTAGGTCGTGGATGTAGGCCGCCTCGCCGTGCGTGAGAGTTCCGAGCTTGCCAAGCTGGGCTAAGTGGACCATCATCAGCTCAAGCTCGCCGTAGCAGCAGTTCTCCAGCTGGACGCAGTGCCTCCGCGTCCGCTCACTTGTCTCCACCATCGCCCAGCAGTCGTCAATGGTGACAGCGGCAGGTACTTCCACGGCGGCGTGAAGCCCCGCCTCCATCGCGGCGACGGCATACGGGACGTGCTGTTGCCAAGGAGTCGCGATATAGGCCAGATCCGTGGTATCAGGATTCAGCACCTGGCGCACATCGCCCCCCACAACAATCTTGGGCTCCGGCTTCTCTTTTTGAACGACCGCCGCCGCCGCTTTCTGTGCCGCTTCCTCGCTCACATCAAAAACGGAGACGATCTCCACGCCCGCAACGGCGAGGAGCTCACCCAGCATCCCACGTCCGCGCCCGCCACAGCCCAACAACGCCACCCGCACGGTCTCGCGCGGGGCAAAGGCCACGCCGCGCATCGTCTGAATCGTTGACATGCGAGGATTTTACCAGAGTCAGGTACAATTCCGCCCATGACAGAGTTTGCCTATCCGCAGCGTATTGCTGGCCTTCGAGCACGGTTTGATCTAGAGGCGGAGAAACTTCGGGGCATTGATGCCTTGATTGTCTCCCATATGGAAAATGTCCGCTACTTGACGGGTTTTTCAGGCTCCAATGGCCTGGTGGTGCTGACGAAAAATAAGGCGCTATTTTATACCGACGGACGCTACGGAACCCAGGCCGCCAGAGAGGTACCGGGTTTTGAGCGCATTGTCTTGCCTGCGGGAAGCATTCTGTTGATCGCGGCAGGGGAGTGGCTCCGTGACAATCACGGCACCGGGATTGACTGTATTGGCTTTGAAGCCGATCATATTCCCTACAGTGCGTATCTCACGCTGGAGCAGACTCTCGACCCAGATAACCGTGCGCAGCAGGCTGTTTTCGCCCGCTCCGGCGATGTTGAGGCGATTCGTGCGATTAAAGATGCGAGCGAGATCGCTAAAATTCAAGCGGCCTGCCAGCTCGCCGATGCCTGCTTTGAGCACCTCTGCGGCTTCATAAAACCCGGAATGACCGAGGCGCAGGTGGCATGGGAGCTGGAGTCGTATTTTCGGACGCACGGGGCGCAGAAGCTCAGCTTTGACCCGATTGTGGGCAGCGGCCCCAATGCGGCGCTGATCCATGGGCGGGCAGGGGAGCGCATGCTAGGCTCGTCGGGCGGGCCAGAGTTTGTGCTGATGGACTTTGGCTGCGTGCTCAACGGCTACTGCTCCGACATCACGCGCACCGTGGTGATTGGGGGGGAGCCGACGGAAAAAATGCGCCACATCTACGACTCTGTTCTGGCGGCTCAGCTTGCGGCACTTGCGGCCATCAAGCCCGGTGTGGAAGGCAAGAGTGTGGACACGCTTGCACGAGAGATGCTGAAAAACGCGGGCTATAGTGAGATGCCCCACGGTCTTGGGCATGGCTTGGGGCGTGTGGTGCATGATCTGCCCCTGCCAACATTCTCCCCAAAAGCCACGGTGACCCTGGCAGAGGGCATGGTGGCGACGGTCGAGCCAGGGGTCTACATCGAGGGCTTGGGCGGCGTGCGGATTGAAGACGATGTGCTGGTGACGAGTACGGGGTGTCAGCGCCTGACGGTCTCGTCTAAGGAACTCAGAGTGGTTGGGAACTAATCGCCTGGCTACATTGTAACGAGTGTGGAAGATTTTCTAAAGACTGTTTGGAGGAAGTTAAAATGAGTGCAGCAGCAGCGGTTACATCCGCCGATTTTGAGACAACGGTTCTGAAGGCCACTGTCCCCGTCCTAGTTGATTTTTGGGCTCCCTGGTGTGGCCCGTGTCGCCGTATCGCCCCTGAGCTTGATGCCGTCGCGGAGCAGCTTGGCGAGACGGTCAAGATTGTGAAGCTCAACGTGGACGAAGAGCCTGAGCTGGCGGGCCAGTACGGCATTCAGAGCATCCCGGCGCTGCTGATCTTCAAAGATGGTAAGCAAGTAGATGGGATGGTCGGGCTCGCTCCCCGCCAGGTAATTGCGGAGAAGCTCACCGCGCATATCTAGTTTGCTGCGTTGAAAACCAGAAAGCTCGTGTTGCTGTGCGACACGAGCTTTTTGCGTTAAAAATCCATGAATGCGAAGCGCGTCGTGCAGCGATATAACAGCCTGTGCGAATTCTTATGGTGGAAGATGAGGCTCCGATTGCGTCCGTGGTAAAGCGGGGGCTGGAGCGGGCCGGGTACCAAGTCGAGGTTGCCGACGAGGGACTGGCAGGTTGGGAGCTGGCCAAAGAGGGCGGCTACTCGCTTATCCTACTGGACTTAATGCTACCGGGCCTCGATGGTCTGGAGATCTGCCGTCGCCTCCGGGCACGTCGCGATCGCACGCCCATTCTGATGCTCACGGCCCGTGACGCGGTCTCGGAGCGTGTGAAAGGACTGGAAGCGGGAGCAGACGATTATTTACCCAAGCCCTTTGCCTTCGAGGAGCTACTGGCCCGTGTGCGTGCGCTACTCCGCCGCGAAGGCGTCAATAAGAGCAGCATTATCCAAATCCGCGACTTAGAGATTGACACCACGGCACGACGCGTGCTCCGTGACGGCGAGGAGCTGCCTCTCACGCCGCGTGAGTATAGCCTTCTGGAGGCTCTTGCGAAAAACGAAGGCCGCACCCTGACACGCGAGCTGG
Source organism: Armatimonas sp. (assembly GCF_964826245.1). Lineage (NCBI taxonomy): Bacteria > Bacillati > Armatimonadota > Armatimonadia > Armatimonadales > Armatimonadaceae > Armatimonas > Armatimonas sp. Next base: position 3,266 of record NZ_CBAYMC010000091.1, read on the forward strand.
TTCTGGAGCGCGTCTGGGATGACGAAGGCCGGACGGGCTCGAACACCGTAGATGTCTATATCACGATGCTCCGGCGCAAGATAGATGCAGATGCAAGTGTTAAGCTGATTCATACGGTACATGGAGTTGGCTATGTCCTGCGCCGCCCGATTGAGGGTGAAGAAAAAGGGGAAGAGGGAAAGATATGAGTGTCCGCCTCCGGCTCACCTTGCTGAATATGTTGGTGTTTGCGCTGGCCCTAGGTTCTTTTGGTGCAATGGTTCGTGTCCAGGTTCAAGCAAAACTGATAGAATCCATTGACTATCAGCTCTATCATGAGCGTACGAACCGCATAGGACGACGGTCTAGCAACGGCTTTACACTCGAGGAGCTGCGAGAGAGGTTTGCCGAAGCTCGCTCGTATGATGCAGAGATGCCCACCTGGACTTTTTATCTCGCAACAGGGACGAACGCACTCGATGGAACGACCCCACTTCTCGATACGGCGAGCTTCAAAAAGTGTGTCGAAACAGGAAAGCCCATCTGGAACACGCGAGGAAATCGCCGGATTGCGACCTTCAAGACGAAGACATCAAGTGGGCCGGATATCTATGGCCAGCGCTCCGAGTCACTAGCTCCCATGAACAGTGAGCTAACTCGCCTGAACCGGACGATGATGACGATGATTCCGATTGCACTTCTCATTGCGGGAGCAGCAGGGATGTTCTTGACAGGGCGAGCACTGGCACCGGTGCGGCAGATCACGGAGGCGGCGGGGCGAATTGGGGTTGAGGATCTCTCGGAGCGGATGCCGGTACGTGGTAAAGATGAGTTCGCACGCCTCTCGCAGACTTTCAATGGAATGCTGGGGCGCCTAGAAGCTTCGTTTGATCGCCAGAAGCGCTTTGTCGCCGATGCCTCGCACGAGCTAAAGACACCGCTGACGGTGATCAAGGCAAACTCTAGCCTCGCGCTTGCGGATCCGGATCTTACCCCAGACTACCGCGAGACACTTGTTGAGATTGATCGCGCTGCCGACCGAACCAGCCGTATCGTGCAAGACTTACTCTTGCTGGCGCGCACGGATCATGCACAGCTCTCGCTAAAAGAGTCTGAAGTCTCTCTGGCGGTGCTTTTCCAAGAAGTGGTCTCGGAGGCGAAAAAGCTCCACCCGATGGGGGCCACTATGGAGGTCCAGGTTGCGCAGGAGTCGGTCTGGGGAGATTCGCACTTGCTGCATCGCTTACTGCTGAACCTACTAGACAATGCCTTGCGCCATACCCCCGCCGATGGGAAAGTCCGTATCGTTGCTCAACCGAGTGGCTTTACCGTCACCGACACAGGGGAGGGGGTCTCACCGGAGCATCTTGCACACCTCGGGGAGCGCTTCTACCGAGTAGACAGCGCCCGCGCCAGGCGGGGCGGGGGGACGGGCCTAGGTCTGGCGATCTCGCGCGCGATTGCGGAAGCGCATGGGGGAACTCTCCTCCTTGAGAGCGAGCAGGGTAAAGGGACAACCGTAAGGGTCACCCTCGCGGCTCCCACCCGCGCCTAGTTCAGGGCTGTGCGCCGGGTGAGGCTCGGAGCTGTCTCCGGGTGCCAGGCTACCAAGGAGCGGCGAACACGCTCGCGGCCACGCGAGAGGCGCGAGCGCACCGTTCCGACCGGAATGGCTAAGTCTTCCGCGATCTCCTGGTAGGCCATGCCCTGCAAGTCTGCCATCGCCACAACGCGCCGGTACTCTTCAGGGAGCGTGCGAACGGCCTGGAGCAGTGCGGCCCCCTCCAACTGGGAGAGTACCTGGCGCTCTGGTGAGGCATTGGGTGCTGTGGGCTGCTCGATAGCAGTGCCGTCGGCGTTTTCCAAGGATATCTGGCGCGGCTCACGGGACTTCTTACGGTACATGTTGTAGAAAAGATTCCGCATAATGGTATGGAGCCAGGCACGGGGGCTCCCATCCGAGCGGTAGGTATCGAACCGGTCGTAGGCACGCAGCAGTGTCTCCTGCACGAGATCCTCAGCGTCTGAGGCGCTCCGGGTGAGAGCCATCGCGGGGCCGTAGAGAGAGGGTTCGTGGGGGAGGATCACCTTTTCGAAAATCTGTGTTTGTGTTTCACTTTTCATTGTTTTACTCTTATTGACTAAATTCGTTTTTTGGTCAGTGGGTTCCAAAAATTTCTAGCGCTTCCGAATCCCGTGAAGCAGAAAGTCTAGCATCGCATTTGCTTGAGCTTCCAGCCCTTTACGACAAGACGGGCTTGCATGACAGGGGTTGAGATAGGGCGGGAAGAAAGGCACCATGGCTAGTAAGAAGTGCGAGGCCGCCTCGGCGGGTGTGCTTGGTAGCTCGAAATCTCCTTCGGTGAGTACCTGAGTGAGGAGGGAAAGCTGTGCCTCACGCTCGGGCTGACCACACTGCATCAGGCGCGGAGAGAGCAGCTCGTTGACAAGCTCGGTGCCATGAACCGTCACTTGCGCCACATCGTGAACCGAGAGAATCGCCGCCAAGAGCATCCGCCTCAGCTTCTCTTCGGGCGAGGCAAGTGAGGCGGCAATGGCTCGCATCTGATCGGTGACATTGCGCTTGACATCGCGGGCTAGTGTGAGGAGGAGTGCTTCCTTGGTCTCAAAGTGCAGATAGACCGATCCCTTGCCAATCCCCGCATCCGCAGCAATCTCGTCGATGGTAGTTTTTTTGAAACCATAGTACAAAAAACGCTTACGGGCGGCCTCTAAGATAGCCCGCCGCGTCTCGTCTCCACCACTGCAGTTGTTCTCTTTACTTCCCATATTGACTGGAATCGTCTTCTGGTCATAAGTTTATCGCAGGCATGTCAGTAATGCAAGTCCCCCCAGAAAGTGAGTGGCTCGTAGAAGAGCGTGTGAGAACATTGACGAAAGTGCCTCTAAGCGGCTATACTCCACCCGATTTGACGAAGGATCTCGTAGAGAAAAGCAACGCTCGTGAGGACGTAATCCTGGCCTGGCGCATCCACCGACTGCGGGAGGAGCCGCAGAAGATTGGGCTGGTCGCACTGGGCTACGGGCTGGCGTTCGCGTTCTGGCGGCTTGCCTTTCCCTACCCACTGGGGCTGTTTCTTCCCATCGTGGCTCTCACGGGAGCGATGGCGGAGTATCTTTTCCCGGTGGACTACAAGCTCACCAAAACCGGTGCGTTCTGCTCCTGTGGCCCGGCGATCAAGCTCGAAATAGCCTGGAGCGATGTGCGGCGGGCGATGGTGGGAAAAGAGGGCATCTATCTCTCGACCCTAAAGATCCCCTCGCGCCTCGACTCCTTCCGGGGGATTCGCCTGCGCTTCTCCGCAGATAACGAGCAGCAAGTTCGCCAGTCGGTTAAGGCGCTGCTGCCGCAGGATGAGGTGAAAGCATGAGCCTCGCGCACTGGAATGAGCCGCTTCCCGAGGCGGAGCGGGAGGCACTTCTTGAAAAAATTTCCACGCAAGTGGTCAAGCGCGGGCTGAGTGTTCCCGCCATTATCGCCCTGGAGATGCACCGCCCCATGGCCTTTATGCTCTCCCAGAGCCTGATCGCACTCACACCACTCTTCGGCCCGCTGGTCGGGCTGAACCGGATGCAGGTATTTGGGCGCTTGCTGGCAGAGCCTGGCGGCGTCGAAGCTCTCATCCGTCGCATTGAGGATAAAACTATATGAACCACGCAACCTGGCCTGCCCTGATCCTGTTGCTGACGATGTCTATTGTCATCGTCGTGACCGTGGTCTCGGCCCAGCAAGGAAAACAGTACTTCATCCGGCGCATTCCGGGGCTTTCAGCCATTGACGAAGCCGTGGGACGCGCTGTCGAGATGGGGCGCGGGATCCTTCTCTCCACTGGTCTCTCCGATGGCATTGACATCATCACGCTCCAAGCGCTAGCCATCTGTGCCAACGTGGCATCGTCGGCGGCGCGCTACGGCACTCGGGTGCAGATGCCGGTCTACAACTCCGCCATGCTCCCCATCGCGGAAGACACGATCTCCAATGCCTACAACCAAGCGGGGCGTGGGGATGCTTACTCTCCCGATGATGTGCGCTACCTGTCCAACCAGCAGTTTGCCTACGCCGCCGGTGTGGCTGGGATGATCCAGCGCGAAAAATTTGCTGCGACGTTTCTTTTTGGGACGTTCTTTGCCGAGTCGCTGATCATGGCGGAGAACGCCAACATGGTCGGAGCGATCCAGGTGGCGGGAACCCCGAGTACCACGCAAGTTCCGTTCTTTATCGCCGCCTGTGACTACGTGATTATCGGTGATGAGTACTACGCCGCGACCGCCTATCTCACGCGCCAGCCGACTCTCATGGGCTCGATTGTCGCACAAGACCGGGTCAAGATCGGGATTCTCGCGATGGTCGTTGTGGGGGCACTCTGCACCACGTTTGTGAACCCGAACCTGTTTAAGAACCTACTCGCCGACCAGAGCGTTCCGATTGGCGAGCTGATGCAAGGGCCGAAAGAGGAGGGCAAGTAGATGGGAATGATCTTTGTAGGGCTGCTGATCGGGATCGTAATCCTCTTTGTGCTCACCCTGGTGCCCAATCGGCTCCGCAAACCCCTGATTGTCCTCGTTACCTTTCTCTCGGGCTGCTTCTATGCCGTGGAGTTTTTCTACCCCACGCACGCCGTCGTTGCCAATAAGCAAGACCTGATTAAGAAATACGGCGCACCAACACAGACCGCGCCTGATTTCGCCGCCGAGGCCCAGAAAGCGGGCAAGGCGCTTGACCCCGAAGCGATCAAAAAACTCCAGGAGCTCTCGCCGGAAGATGCACAGCTTGCGCTCAAAGCGGCTCTGGAGGCGACAACGCCCGACAAGCCCTTCGGCCCCGAGGCGGCGGAGAAGCTCGTCACCCAAGAGAACTTCCTGACCCCAAAGTTTAAGGATGTCTCGGACTGGGCGCTGGTTCTCCAAGCCTTTGCGATTGGACTGGGGATCTACTCGCTCATGTCGGTGCACCTGCGCAATATCGCCATGAAGCGTGCAGGCTGGGGTAACTCTGCGACCCTGATTGCAGCGATCTTCCTGATGGCCTTTGCCCATATCGGGAAAGAGTACAGCAGTAAGGGAGGCTGGCTAGAGACTCTGGACAGTCTGCTCTACAACGGGCTGATGAAGAACCTGGATGCGACCATGTTCTCCATTATCGCGTTCTATATTGTCTCGGCAGCCTACCGTGCGTTCCGCGTCCGCTCCATTGAGGCGACGATTCTTCTGGTGGCCGCTGCGCTGGTGATGCTGGGCAATGTCCCGATTGGCCAGGCCCTCACCAACTGGCTCCCCAATGGCAAGACTGATGTACTAGGCAACCTGCGCCTGGAAAATATCGGGCAGTGGATTCTGAAGAAAGCCAGCAACCCTGCGACCATGGCCATTGACTTTGGCCTTGCCGTCGGCGCCCTGGCGACATCGCTGCGACTCTGGCTCTCGCTGGAGCGTGGCTCCTACTTCGAGGAGGAACTGTAAGCATGAATATCCTCAACAACCTCGACCGGCGGATGCTCTATCTGCTCCTCGCGATTGTGATTGCGATCCCGCTGCTCTTTCCCATCGTGACCAAACCGCTCCCCAAGCCCGCAATCACGGGCTTTACCCAGAGCTACTACGACACGATCGAGAAAGTGGCCGCAGACCCCGTTGCCAAGAACAAGATCGTGATTGTCTCTTGCAACTTTGCGGCAGGGACGCTGGCAGAGAATCTCTCACAGTGCGAGGCCACGGTGCGGCACCTGATGATGCGCAAGCTCAAGTTCGCCATCTTTGGCTTTAGTGACCCGCAGGGCCGTGAGCTGGGCCAGCAGGTGGTAGATAAGCTTGCCAAAGAGTACGACTACCAGTATGGCCGCGACTATGTCAACTGGGGCTACCGACCTGCAGGGGCTGCCGTTGCGCTTCTTAAGACAGCGGTCAACGATCTGCCCGGCGCGATGGGCAAAGACATCAAAGGAACGGCGATCAGCCAGGTTGCCTGCATGCAAGGCATCAAGAGTGTCAACGATGTTTCCCTGATCTGTGAGTTCGCTGCCTCAGCCACTCTTCCTGTCTGGATTCAGTTCTACCAGCGTGCCGGAAAAGCACCGATCCCGACACTCTATGGCCCGACCTCGGTGATGGCGACGGAAGCGGTGAACTATGTCGAGTCTGGGCAGCTTCAGGGAATGCTGATTGGTCTCAAGGGAGCAAGCGAGTACGAGCTGCTCCTGCAAAAAGAAGGCTTCGCATCGTCGGCCTCGGCCTCGCTCTCGCTCTCGCACTTGCTGATCGTGGTGCTGATCGTGCTGGGAAATATTGGAATGTTTGTGGAGCGCAAGCAGCGCGCTGCCGCCGAGGGAGGACGCTAACCATGTCTGAGGGAATGCTGAAAACCATTGTCGTGCTCCTCGGGGTGCTGACAACGCTGGGAATCTACTCGGTTCTCTATAAAGAAAATAAAGTCTTCCGCTTCTTTGAGCACTTGTATCTCGGGCTTGCGGGTGGCTATGCCATCGCGGCAAACTGGAACGATGTGCTCAAGACCAACTGGTGGGAGCCGATGGTCAACGACGGCAAGTGGTGGCTGATCTTACTACTCCCCGCCGGGTCGCTGTTCTACTTTATCTACTCGAAGAAGAACGGCTGGATGGCACGCCTGATCTTCGGTCTGTTTATCGGTCTCGCCGCCGGACAGCAGTTCCAGGGCTTTGCGGGCGACTACTGGCCCAAGATCCAGACGGCTGCGACCAAGACACTCTGGGTAGATTCGACGAAGATCAACCAAGAGTACCCCATCGCTTCCTACGCCACGGTGCTCAACAACTGGCTCTTCATGGCGATCCTGACGGCGGTGATGGTCTACTTCTTCTTCTCGTTTGAGCAGAAAAGTACCGGAGCCATCAGTAAAGTCTCCAAGTTCGGGCGCTACGCCATGATGATCGCCTTTGGCGCGATGTTTGGAAACACGATCATGGCCCGTATGGCGCTTCTCATTGGGCGTATCTACTTCCTGATCCACGCTCCCGAGGCGATGAGCAGTAGCGGGCCGTAGCCTCCTCACCAGGGAAAAGAAAGAGCGCCTCTGACCAGAGGCGCTCTTTCTTTTCGGGTAAACTCCCTCTTGTGAAACGACGTGATTTTTTGACCCTCTCCGCCGGAGCGGGAGCCGCACTCGTTGTGGGCGAAAAGGAAGCACAAGCCCAGGCTCGACAAACTCCCCCCCCGATTGCGCGGGAGTTTCGGGGGCTCTGGGTGGCCACGGTCAACAACATTGACTGGCCCAGCAAGCCCGGCTTGCCTCCTGAAGGCCAGCGCGCGGAGCTGATCGCGCTTCTGGAGCGTGCCAAGCGCCTCAAGCTCAATGCGGTCTTGCTGCAAGTGCGAACATCCTGTGATGCCCTCTACCGCTCGGAGAAAGAGCCCTGGAGCGAGTACCTCACCGGAACCATAGGCCAAGACCCTGGCTGGGACCCCCTCGCGGAAGCCGTGAAAGAGGCCCATGACCGGGGAATCGAGCTACACGCCTGGGTCAATCCCTACCGAGTGCGGCAGCCGGGGGGGAAGAGCTCACTGGCAGCCAACCATATCTCGGTCAAGCGCCCCGATCTCGTCAAGCCCTACGGCAATCTTCAGTGGCTCGATCCCGGTGAGCCCGATGCCAGTAAGCACTCGCTCGATGTCCTGATGGATATTGTCCGTCGCTACGACATTGACGGCCTGCATGTGGACGACTACTTCTACCCTTACAAGATCTGGATCAACGAGAAAGACAAGATTGCCAAGCCCTTCCCGGATGATCCGTCCTGGAAGCGCTACACCCTCTCGGGTGGCAAGCTCTCCCGCTCGGACTGGCGGCGCAAGAACATAGACGACTTTCTCCAGACGCTCTACCAGCAGATCAAGGCCGAGAAGCCGCACGTGAAGTTTGGAATCTCCCCCTTTGGTATCTGGCGACCCGGCTATCCGCCCCAGATCACCGGCTACGACTCCTACGAGAACCTCTACGGTGACAGCCGCAAGTGGATGCAGGAGGGCTGGGCGGACTACTTCGCACCGCAGCTCTACTGGAAGATAGATCAGGCGGGGCAGAGCTTTCCGATATTGCTTCTCTGGAGGGCGGAGCAGAACAAGCTAAATCGCCACCTGTGGCCGGGGCTCTACACCAGCAAGTACCCACCGCTGGAGATCGAGTACCAGATTAAAGTGGCACGTGGGCTCTCCGGCACTCCCAGCGGCCACTTGCATTTCTCCGCCGTTGCTCTACGAAAAGGCATGGAGGAGGACATCCGTACGATGGCGGGTCGCCTCGCCACGGTTGTCTATCCCGAGCCCGCGCTTGTCCCCGCCTGCCCTTGGCTGGGCAGCACGCCACCACCCACGCCCAAAGGCATCCGTATCCGCAACGGTGTCATCTCCTGGCAACCCGTGGACAAAGCCTTCGTCTACGCCGTCCAGTGGCGCACCGACGACCGCTGGAGCACCGTCATCCTCCCCGGCGACCACGCCACCTACGACACCAGCGCACTGGTCGAGCAAGCCGTCGTTACCGCCGTGGATCGCCTGGGAAATGCATCGGTTCCCTAACCCCGGCTCTCAGCTCGTGAACGACCTGTCTAAAGTCGCCCTCCGCAATTTTTTTTGCCCAGCTGTAAGCGAGGTGTCTAGCGGAAGCCGTGCGACTGGAGCAGGGCATCTGCCCACTCTGCGTCCTCGGGGTGGAGGGCTGGGACTGGGGGGAGGGAGTAATCAATACTGCGCTCCATCGCGCCCGCTTCATAGACACGGCTGATGATGCTCTGTAAGTCTAGGCGAATATCGGGGTGGGTTTCCGTGAGTGGAATAAGTACTTGGGGTAGAACCTGACGAACGGTGCGTGGCCACGTGTCGCCGGTCAGGCCGCTACCCGCGCGGTGCAAGCAAACGACATAGTCCCAGTGCCCAAAGTGCGCTGTGATCTCGCTCTTTGAGGCCGCGACCGTATGTGTCCCAGCGCGCAGCAGGTCGATCTCCAGCAAGTGTGTCGCGCTTTTGAGATACTCCGCCTGCTTGCGTCTGTACTCCGCGTAGCCATCTCCAGGCGTTTTATTGGTCGGGCTGAGAATCTCAAGAGCCGTAATCACCCGCTCGGGAACCGCTAGCTCCACAATCTCAATAAACCGCTGCCGCACCTCCCTAACCTCCAGGGCAACGCTTAGAGGAATGTCTATTCCGCGAGGGGCCTCCAAGACGGCTTGACGGCCCCCAAGTGTGGGAAGACGTTCGATGGCAATATCTGGGTAGAAGCGATCCTCAGGGGCCGTCAAGTAGATGCGCTCCTCGATTCGTGCGACGAAGCCTGGCGGAAGGGCGCGATTGAGTGCCTCGAAGCAACAGAAAATCAGCGCTGTATGGATACCACGCCAGTGATCGGGATTTTCCAGATACGGATCCATACCAGGGAATGGAGATGGCATGGTACATTTTATCGCAGAGGGTACACTCAGGCCATGAACCTGCTGTTAGGTCAGGGCGATCCCTACGATCAAGCCCCACGTGTCACGCCAGAGTCTCTCTCCGAGACGCTTCGTGCTACCCCCGAGCCCGTGAGCCTGATTGTCACGGCGGAGTTTGAGGCCCTCGATGCGCTCTTGGCTTCAGACCAGGCGCTGATTCGCTCAAAAGTCGCGCGGCTGTTTCTGGTGGGCGGACGTGCGGAGGGTTTCTTGCCCATTGACCCACGCCTGAAAGAGCGCTACCCGGAGCGCTTTGGGGGTGACCCTGATCCTGCGTTTGGTCGCCTGCTCACGTCCGGCGAGGGCGTGATCTGGCTTCCCGGTGATGTCTGTCTCTGGCGGCACTGGGATGAGGAGAAGCAAGAGGCGACTCTGCTCTCGACGCTTCCCGCGTTCTGCCTTGCCCGCCACCCCGAGCCCATGCCCTGGCTCCGGCTCTTTCGAGTCGTGCCAGCACGCGTCGCCGTGGACGCGAGTGGCAAACTCACAGAGCTGCTGGTCAATGCACCGAGCCCCAATCTCTACGTCGTCGTTGCCGTTGACGGCGCTGCGCTGAGTCGGTTTCTGGTGGCAGAGGTGGTATCCTGACCTCGTGACGATACTGGGAATTGATCCGGGGACGGCGACGACGGGCTTTGGGGTGATCCGCTACGAAGAGGGACGCCTGATACCGGTGGACGTTGGGGTCTTGCTGACAACGCCGGACATGGCCCTTCCCGACCGCCTGAAGTCTATCTACGATGATATCAACACACTCCTAGATCGCTACACGCCCGATCAAGTCGCCTCCGAGAAGCTCTTCTTTGACAAGAATGTCACCAACGGAATTGCCGTAGGCGCGGCACGTGGCGCGATCTTGCTGGCCTTTGCCCAGCGGAACCTGCCGTGGATGGAGTACACCCCGATGCAAGTGAAGTCCGCCGTGACGGGAACCGGTGCGGCAGAGAAGCAGCAAGTTCAAGCGATGGTCGTTCGTTTGCTAAACTTAGCCGAAGTGCCCAAGCCAGACGATGCTGCGGATGCCCTCGCCGTCGCGATCTGCCATGCGCACTCCCATAAAATAAGTGGCATGGGCCGCACCCGCTCCCGCGCCCATCGAAGGTAGACCGCGTTGCACGACTCCAAACCAATCATGAAGATATCGTTTTTTTTGTTTACTCTTCCCCTGGTCATTCTCACGAGCTGCGCCAAGGTACCGCCCGCAGGCTCTTTTGTCGCACCAAAACTGCTCCGAGTGACCTTTGCACTCCGAGGCGAGGTGCAGACTTCGGAGTCGGGTCAGCCGTACTACTACTTTGTCACGATTAACCGCACCGCCGATCCCGCCGACAGTGGCCCTGTGCCTGTCGTAGATCGTCCTTGGGGAAATGGCTTCGCTGCCGCCAATGCCACGGCCGGGCAGGGCTTTGTGGGGTTTGTTGCCTACAACTACCGCGGTCCTGGCTACGGGGTTTACTCGTGTCTGAGTAACGGCGTTCTCAAGAACCCCGTCGAGGGAATCTTCACGCCACTGGGCCTTCCCTATCAGTCCACGCCGATTGTCCGAGGGACAAAAGTCGTCTCGTTTCAAATAGATCTCAACACGCTGCCCAACAGCACGCAGCGCTTCGTTCAGCTCAATATTATCGCCACCAATAACATTCCTCAGGGGGCAGAAGATGCTCCTAAGGTCTGGGATGCCCTCGGCGATGGACGAAACACCGGCTCACTCAACCAGTTCATTACGATTGACACCGCCCAGAACCAGCTCAGGCGCAACACCGACGACCGCCGGGAGCCCACCGAGAACGATGTGCGCGATCACGTCCTCTCGCTAGTGGACGAGCCGAACTTAGATATTGTAGACTGGGAGATCGAGTACAGGAACTAATTGCCCGGTGATCTTTGTACTATAGGACAAGAGGACTTTACGATTATGTGGATTCGCACCGCAGCCGTGGCTGCACTGATCTCGTCGCTTACCGTTTCGGCTCCCGCTCAGGCTCCTAAAATGCCCGGCTTTCTGTCTTCCGTGAAGGCGAGCGCGGCTCCGGGAAGTGTCAAAGCAGGAGGGAAGGCAACCCTGACCCTCACTATCGCGATGGCTCCCGGTTTTCATATCTACGACCCTAAGCCGGGGGATGAGTTCGCGATTGCATCTGAGCTGGTCTATGGGAAGATCCCTGGCGTGGTGTTTGGAAAGGCAGTCTGGCCTGCCCCTAAAATGCACGAAAAGACGCGTGTTCATGAAGGGACGATCACCGTGACGGTTCCTATCGCGCTGGCAAAGACCGTCAAGCCTGGTGCCTTAAAGCTCGCTACCACGCTCAAGTCCCAAGGCTGTAATGAGACGGGCTGTCTGCCTCCCGACTCGGTGACGGTTACCGCGCCTCTGATGGTGAGCAAGTAGCCATGCGACGCCTCCTTGCCTTCTTTGTGGTCGCGCTCGTCGGAGTGTCCAGCGCCTTTGCCACGCCGCAAAAGCCGACCCTCACGGCAACTGTCGCACCGACTCCCGCGCGACCCGGTGAGTTTGCCACGGTGACGATCTCGGCGAAGCTTATTGGTGGGACACACATCTATGGCCTCGCTGCCGATGAGAGTCTCTTCACTCCAACGAGTGTGACTGTTGAGGGCAAGGGGATCACGGCTGCCGGACAGCCCACGGAGTCCAAGACAGAGCCGTTTTATAGCACCGCAGATAAAGCAACCGTGGGAGTGCACGGCCACGAGGCGACATTTACGCAAGCCATTCAGGTTGATGCGAGTGCTACACCCGGCACTCTG
>NZ_CBAYMC010000092.1:0-15419 GCF_964826245.1 Armatimonas sp.
CTGTAGTCTTTTCCCGTCAGTGCCCCCAGAAGGATCGCGACATCAAAGACGGTTCGAGCCATCGGCCCTGCGGTGTCTTGTGTGGCAGAGATCGGAATAATTCCCTTGCCGGAGAGTAGCCCGACGGTAGGCTTCAGCCCCACCAGACCACACGCCGCCGACGGCGAGAGAATGGAGCCATCGGTCTCAGTGCCGATTCCCGCCGCCGCAAAGCTGGCCGCAATCGCCGACCCTGTGCCCGAGCTCGACCCCGAGGGCGAGCGGTCTAGGGCATAGGGGTTGCGGGTCTGTCCACCGCGCCCACTCCAGCCACTCGATGAGTGCGTCGAGCGCATATTTGCCCACTCGCTCAGATTGGTCTTGCCTAAAATCACCGCCCCCGCTTTTCGGAGCGCGGTGACAATCGGCGCATCGGCTTTGACTTTTGCCCCCACCAGCGCCAGAGAGCCCGCCGTGGTCTGCATCTTGTCGAGCGTGGCAATATTGTCCTTGATCAGGATCGGTATTCCGTGCAGCGGCCCCAAGGGCTTGCCTGATGCCCGCAGAAGCTGCAAGCGCTCGGCCTCTTTGGAGGCATCCGGATTCAGCTCAATCACCGCCTTGAGCTTTGGGTTCCACTCCATCACCCGCGCTTGGTAGAGCTGAACGAGCTGCGGCTCGGTGTAACGATTGGCCTTCAGCGCCTGACGGAGCTGGGAGAGAGACATTTCTTCAAGTTCAAACGATGACATACGAAGATTTTACCTGACACCGCCCGTTAGAGGGGCGGTGCTGGAGAGCCTGTGGCTACAAAGGCCGTTCCGGCCATCCGGGTTTTATGCCCGGAACGGGCTTTGTAGCTTTAGCTCTCTAGTCCCCCCGCTCCAACCGGGGGGATAAAGAAATCCGCGTTGCGTTCGATAGCCGCCTTCCATTTTTCGGGCACATCGTCCACAGAAAAGATCGCCCCAACCGGGCACTCGGTCTCGCAGAGGCCGCAGTGGATGCACTCGTCAGGGTTGATGTAGAGCTGGGGATCATCGCCCTCGCCGCCATGAATGCAGTCCACCGGGCAGGCGGCCACACAGGACTTATCTTTGACCCCAATACAGGGATCGGCAATGACATAGAAGAGCTGATTTTTCATGACCTCAGGCTACCGTCGCCTTGCTAGCACTGTCCGTGACTTTTGTCATAGAATGGACTCTATGACCCGTGACGATGCCCTGCGGCGTGTGGGATTCCTGAAAGAGGCGCCCGAGGCGGCACGACGGGCGCTGGCAATGTCTGGCCATACCCAAACACTTACCGAAGGCGAGCTACTGTTTCTGGAGGCCACGCCCTCGCTTGGGTTGCTGGTCGTTCTGGAGGGGAGCCTGAAGGAGAGCAAGCTCGATGCACGAGGCCGCGAGCTAATCCTGGCGATCCATAAACCCGGCTCCAGTGTCGCGGAGCTGCCTCTTTTCGACGGCGGGAATCATCCGACACAGGCAAGCGCCCTCACCGAAAACACCCGCATTTTCCGCGTCCCACGGCCCGCTTTCGAGAGCATTCTTACCAACTATCCCGAGCTAGCACGTGCGGCTCTGCGTAGCCTCGCGATCCAGCAGCGCAAGCTCCTAGAGATGCTCAAAGCCCAAGCACTCCACACCGTCCGCGCAAGGCTTGCCGCCTACCTGCTCGCCCAAAATAGCGCGACGTTCTCACTGCCCGAGACCAACGAGAGCATCGCCGCTCAAGTGGGAACCGTCCGAGAAGTCATCTGCCGCACCCTCCACCAGCTCGCCGATCTGGGGCACATCGCGCTTACGGGCCGCACGATTGCCATTGTGAACCGAGAAGCGCTGGAAAAAATAGCATCAGGACATTAAAAACATGACGTTAAGCCCTGTTTCCGTCTCATCAAGCTTTTAGGTAGTATAAGGGGCATGGATACCACACTCCTTGCCCCCGACTGGCAGGCCGCTCTCAGCGCCGAGTTTGCTGCTCCGTACTTTACCGCCCTCACCGAGTTTGTCGCCGCTGAGCGTACTGCCCATCCTGGCGCGGTCTTTCCTGCCGAGGATGAGGTTCTCAATGCCCTGAAGTTCACCGCGCTTGCCGACGTGAAGGTCTTTATTCTGGGCCAAGACCCCTACCCGACCCGTGGCCACGCGCACGGGCTCGCGTTCTCGGTTCAGCCGACGGTCAAGCCGCTGCCGGCGTCGCTGCGCAATATCGTGAAAGAATTGGAGAGCGATCTAGGAATCGGCAAGCCCGCCAGCGGGAGCCTGATTCCCTGGGCCAAACAGGGAGTTCTGCTGCTCAATACCGTGCTCACGGTTCGGGAGGGCGAGGCCAACTCGCACCAGAAACGCGGCTGGGAGAAGTTCACCGATGCCGTGATCCGAGCCGTCAGCGATGCCAGCGTCGAGCCGGTGGTCTTTATCCTCTGGGGCAAGCCCGCCCAGAAAAAAGAGGCGCTGATTGACTCTAGCAAGCACACGGTCCTCAAGTCAGCACACCCCTCACCGCTCTCCGCTAGCACCGGTTTTTTTGGCAGCAAGCCCTTTTCCAAGACAAATGCCGCACTAAAAGCCGCCGGACGTGATGCGATAAACTGGAGCCTATGAACCGACGTCTTATCTTCGCTCAAGCAGCTGTGCTTCTGGCACTTGCCATTCCTTGTCGCGCCGCCGATATGATCTTTTTGGAGCTCAAAGGCATAAAGTTTGGGCAGATCAAAGGCGATGTGACCCAAAAAGGCCGCGAGGGAACGATTGCCTGCCTTAGCTTTGAGCAGGCGATTAGTGTGCGCTCAGGAGCCAACGCAGAGACGATGACAATTGTGATCCGAAAGCGGATCGATAAGAGTAGCCCTCTTTTGATTCAAGCTCTCGCGGAGAATCAGTCCCTCGAGGCACGTTTTAGGTTCTGGCGACCACAGATAAAAGCCGCAACCGGCGTTGGCTCCGAAGAGCAGTTCTACACGATTGATGGCAAAGTGGGACGCGTGCTCTCCGTCAAGATACTCAGCAACAATGAAGATAAACAGCCACCTCTTGAAGAGGTGACTCTGAGTTTTTCGGATCTCACTTGGACCTACAACGAAGGCGGAATTACCTACCAGATTAAGAAGTAAGCGTTGCGGAGAGAGAGCGAGCAGGGTAGAATTGGCCATGCCTTACGTGATTGCCGAGCCCTGCGTCGGCGTAAAAGACAAGTCCTGTGTTGCGGTCTGCCCGGTAGACTGCATTCATGGTGGCGACGACGACAACCAGCTCTTCATTGACCCGACTGAGTGTATTGACTGTGGCCTCTGCGAGCCGGAGTGTCCGGTAGACGCCATCTTCATGGATGACGAAGTGCCTGAAAAATGGTCGAGCTTCATCCAGCTAAACGCCGACTACTACAAAAAGTAGTCGCAACTTACTTCGATGCCGCTGACTGCCCGAATTCGGGTTCGGACGTATGAGCTAGACTCGTTCGGGCATGTCAACAATGCGGTCTATCTTCAGTACTTTGAAGAGGCTCGCTCGGAGTATCTCCTTCAGCTCGGCCTTTCTTTCGATGACTTTGCCCGCACCCAAACCCTGTTTGTGATCACCGAAGCAAGGGTGCGCTACGTCTCTTCTGCGCGTTATGGCGACGAGCTACTGATCACGGGGGAGATCGAGAGCGCTGGCCCGGCGACGGCTCTGTTTACCTACAAAGTCACCCGCAATGGTACCCTGATTGCCGAAGGGGAGACCCGTGGTGCCTTTCTCAGTGCCACCACAGGTCGCCCTATCCGAACCCCAGAGCCCTTTAAGAGTGCCTTCGCCCCAAAGACAAGCTAGTTGTTGCCCGCCAGCTCCGCCGCACGCGCACGCTTCTGCGCTTCTTTCACAAGCAGTGTACTTGCGCCTTGCAGTGCCGCCACCGAGGCGGCCTCCGTAAAGCGATCAAGGTTCTTCAGGTTGCCACTCAGGGCGTGGAGTGTGGCAGGTGTAGACTCCGCGGATGTGATCTTGAGCCGGTGCTCCAGAGCGAAAAAGTGTTTCCCTTGTGCTTCCAGCGCATCTGCATAGCCCTGGCGCACCACAGCAGGAGCAGACTTCGTGCTCTTGATAAGAGCCTTAAATGCCTGCTCCGCGAGTTCGGGCTTCTGCATTCGCTCTGCCGCTTGAGCATAGAGCCACACAAAGACCGGGTTCTGCCTATTTTTCTGAGCGAGTGCTCCCAGGCTCGAGAACGCTTCGTTGGCGCTATCGGGATCACCCAGGTGAAGAAAGTGCTGCGCGGCGAGGGCATCAGGGGAAGGCTTCGCAGACTTTACTCCAAGCTCAATCACGCGAGAAAAGTAGGTCTCAGCCTCAGCTTCAGAAGCATGTGCAGCCATGTTTGCTGCCAAAAATAGTCCCAGATGGCTGTCCTGAGGAAACTGCACGACGAGCTTCTGAAGAGCCTTCTCTGCCTGAACACTATCGCCCTTGCTCCAGAGCTGCCACGCACTCTGATAGCCCTCCATCGCACTCTTGGCGGGCTTGTTATCTGCCAAAGCGGGCATCGTGACCACACCTCCAGCTAGCACCAGAGCCACCATAAATCTATTGCGAACCTGCATTGAAGTTCCTCCAGGGTTTATCTTTGGTGGCTCTAGTCGAAGAAGACACTGAGTAAGTTACTAGGTTCCCCCCTAGCGTGCCTCGCCAAGCCGGGCTTTGATGGTCAGGGTGCGCCCTCCTCGCAGTGCCGTAAAGAGAATCGGATCGCCCGGACTCTTGCCACGCAGAAGGCGCTGCAGATCGAGATCTGTATTGATCGGAGAGCTGCCAAGCTTGGTCAGAATGTCACCCGGCCGTAGCCCTGCCTGGGCCGCAGGGCCACTGGGATCAAGTCTTGCAATGACAACGCCACGGGAGACAGGAAGCTGGTAGGTACGGGCCACTTGCTCCGTCAGTCCCACGTACTCAATTCCGAGGTAGGTTCGGCGCACATCCGCTCCCGCAATAATCTTCTGGGCGTAGCTCTGCGCCACTTTAATGGGAATCGCCAGCCCGAGCCCCTCCGCGCTATCCGCACGTAACACCGCCGTATTGATACCAATCACCCGTCCCTGAGAGTCAAGCAGTGGCCCGCCAGAGTTCCCTGGGTTGATCGCCGCATCGGTCTGGATAAAGCCCTGCTCCTGGCGCTCACTCAGCCGACGGTTGGTTGCGGAGACGATCCCTGTGGTGACGGTCTGCTCCAGCCCGAGCGGGTTGCCAATCGCAATCGTGGTCTGTCCCACTTCCAGCCGATCCGAGTCTCCGAGCGGCGCAGCAGGGAGCGGCTTAGGCGACGAGACCTTTACCACCGCGATATCAATCTCACGGAACGCCCCCAGCACACGGCCCGTCAGCTCGGTGGTACTCTTGAAGCGCACCCCTACTCTCGTGCTCCGCCCCACCACGTGGGCGTTCGTCAAGATCAGCCCCTGCTTGCCGTCTATGACCACGCCGGTGCCCAAGCCACTCTCCGTCTGGATCAGCACCACAGCAGGCGAGACGGACTTCACAACCCGAATAACATTTTGTTCATCGGTGCTCTTTGCCACAGCGGCTTGTGCTTTCACGGGAGCTGAGAACGAAGTCTTCCCTCCCCAAAAGCCCAGTCCTGCCCCAAATCCCGCTCCAAGGCCAAGGGAGCAAACGCCAAAAGTGGCCAGTTTTTTTGCAAACTCTCTCATGCCTATTTATACGAGTGAGAAGCGAAAAAAATTCCCATTGTCAGCGCAGTGACGACGGTAAGTAGCGTCGTAGAAGCGCCGCGCGGGCCAGCCCTAGCCGGGAGCCACTGCCACTGCCCAGCTCTAAAAGTGCCTCCGCAAACTCCGT
This sequence comes from Armatimonas sp., assembly GCF_964826245.1. Classification (NCBI taxonomy): domain Bacteria; kingdom Bacillati; phylum Armatimonadota; class Armatimonadia; order Armatimonadales; family Armatimonadaceae; genus Armatimonas; species Armatimonas sp. The sequence goes on from NZ_CBAYMC010000092.1 coordinate 5,817, forward strand.
AGGCGCAAGAGGCTCCGTGAGGGCAAGTACGCCTGCGAGTCGCCGGTGGGAGAGAAGCTCCAGTGCCTCACTCTCGTCGAGTAGCTCTGCCTCACAAATCCGCTCAGCGGCCTGCTCCCAGCTCGTGCGCAGGCTGTAGGGGTGACGCACCAGAAGCCGCTCACGGGCAGACTGCTCAGCGGCAATGAGCACTTGCGCCGCCCCTTGAACACTACGGACAAAGAGCAAGGGGTCGTTCTCAGGGCGGTAGGTGATCTCGTGGCTGATCTGGTAGAGTGCGCCGGTGGGAAGAGAGCCCTCACCATGCACACCACGGATCGTCCCACCGAGCAGGCAGACCGCCTCTTTCTGGGGCTCTAGCTCTTTGAGGAGTGTCAGAGCAGGCAAGTGCAGCAAGACCGAGAGCCGCAGTCCCGTTCCGACATTGGCCAGCGAGGTCGTCAAGAATCCCAAGCGATCGTCCCAGGCCAGCTCCAGTCCGCGCGCCAGAAGCCGCTCCGCCGCGCTTACCCGCTCAAAGACTTTTTGTGGCTCACAGCCGGGCGCAAGAGCTTGGAGGCGCAGATGATCCTCTTCATTGACGAGAATCGAGAACGAGCCATCTGTGGCCAGCAGTGCCCAGCGGCCTGGCGTACCATCCGCCATCACGGGGGAGATGCGCTGCGCTGCCACTAAGGCTAGGCGCTGGTTTTTCTCCAGTTTTTCCAGCTCATAAGGCTTAAGCAGGGCCAGCTCCCCCGCCTTTGCTGCCTCCCGCACAAGCTGCGCCACCCGCTTACGCTCTGTTATCGTTGCCCGGTGGGGAAACGGAAACTCTGCCAGATTTCGTGCCAGCCTCGCCCGTGTCGAGACCGCGATCTCCCGCTCCGCCCCCTCTTGCCCCAGCCAGTCAAAACTCACGGAGTATTATAATCCCCTTTCCGATTTAGCGCCCCAGTGGGGAGTCTCTGGCGGTATAATTCTTTCGCGTCACTATGCTCACGGAACTCTCTGTCGAAAACTTTGCTCTGGTCGAGCGGGTGCGGCTTCGCTTTGGAGCCGGACTGAACTTGCTCACCGGAGAGACCGGTGCGGGCAAGTCTATCTTGCTTGATGCACTCGGGATGGTGCTTGGGGAGCGCACGAGCGCCGACTCGGTGCGCCACGGTGCCGATAAAGCCCGCGTCGAGGCGGTCTTCACGATGACGGCTGGCGACCCGCGCCTCACACCGGCTCTGGAAACCACGGGAATCGAGCCTGAAGACGGTCTGCTGATTCTCTCGCGGGAGCTGAGCGCCACGGGAAAGAGCAATGCTCGGATCAATGGGCGCACCGTGACCGTGGCGACCCTCAAGGTCATCGGGGATGCGCTAGTGGACATCCATGGCCAGCACGAGCACCAGTCGCTGATGGTGGTGGAGCGCCATGTGGAGCTGCTCGATGCCTGGTGCGGCCCGGAGACGGAAGTACTAAGAGCATCGGTCGCAGCAGCCTGGGATAGCTATGCCGCTGCCCGTGACGAGCGTGAGGCGCTTCTGCGTGAGGCCCGTGAGCGTGCCCGTAATCTCGATCTGTACTCCTACCAGCGCGATGAGATAGATGTGGCGGCTCTTATTCCTGGAGAAGACGACGAGCTCTTGGCCGAGAAACTGCGCCTTGGGAGCGCCGAGCGTCTTCATGCAGCATCATCGGCGGCGTACGGTGCCCTGCAAGGCGGTGCGCTAGACGGGCTCTCGCAGGCCGTCCGAGAGATCGAGCGGGCGCAAAAATTCGATGAGGGACTCTCCAGTATTCTAGAGTCGCTTAATAGCGCCCTCTACGCCGCTGATGATGCCATGCGAGAAGTGCGGAGCTACCGAGACTCCGTCGAGTTCAACCCGAATCGCCTCACCCAAATCGAAGATCGCCTCGACACGCTCAAGAGCCTCAAGCGCAAGTACGGGGAGAGTACCGCCGATATTCTCCGCTACCGCGAGGAAATCGGGCAGAAGCTGAGCACTCTCGAAAACGCCGAGGAGCGCCTGGCAGAGCTGGAAGCGCTGGAGAAAGCCGCCTTTGCGGAGGTGGAGAAACGCGCCGCGGTGCTGACCAAGGCCCGCAAGAAAGCCGCTGAGCCCTTTGCCAAAGGGATTCAGAATGAGCTAAAAGACCTCGCGATGGCGGCCACCCGGTTTGCCGTCTCAATTGAGCCACGCGAGCCCGGCCCTGGCGGTGCGGATGCCTTAGAGTTTCTGATCTCTCCCAACCCCGGCGAGCCGCTCAAGCCGCTCGCTAAGATCGCCTCGGGAGGAGAGCTATCTCGCGTCATGCTCGCGCTGAAGTCCGTCATGAGTAAGCATGTCGCTCCGCCAACTCTAGTCTTTGATGAGATTGACACGGGCATCGGAGGACGAACCGCCACGACCCTTGCCGAGAAGCTTCACACACTCGGAAAGTCCGCCCAGACCCTCTGCATCACCCATCTTCCCCAGATCGCGGCCCGTGGCGATGCCCACTTCTTTATTGAAAAGCGCACCGAAAAAGGCCGCACCACGGTCAGCGTAGTCGCCTTAGACGGCGAGTCCCGCGTGCAGGAGCTTGCGCGCATGCTAGGCGGTAACGGCTCCGAGACGGTTCTCGCCCACGCCCGCGAGATGCTAGGAAAGCTCTAGTTCCACTCGATTAGAAGCTGGATTCGCCCGACGGCACGCCAGCTATCGAGCAAGCGCCAGGCTTCCGTGGGGTCGGGGTCGGCGCTGGCTCCGAAGAAACCTTGACGGGCCAGAGACGCGACGATGCGCTCGGGCTCTCCCGTGAGAATATCGCCGCTGGGAGTGACGACACGCACGATGCGGCGCGGGGGGAGCGGGCGACTCTTAATATCGGGACGCTTTCCGCGACGCGGCGCATGGATCAGAAGTAGCTCGACCATTAAGATACCGATCAGGAGCACGGGAATCAGAGCGATCCAGAAAGCGGCCACTCCCCTCCCCTATCCTTTCTGGCTACGCTTGGCCCACAGATCGCCCAGAGCAGATAAAGGGGTCGAGGTAACCACGACGGCTTCTAGCTCCTCTTCGGGCACGGAGACGCCGTTGGAGCACCCCCCGGCACACAGCGGCTGAAGCGGGGCGGCAAGCAGCAGGTTCTGACGCAGCAAGTCCCCGACATTGAGAATATTTCCATCCACTACCGAAGCCTCGACGTTCTCATCCACGATCTTCACCTCGCCTTGAGCATAGGCCGTGTTCTCGGGGATCAGGTCCAGGGACTCCTCAATCTCAGTCTCCACCTGCTGCTGGGTCGGGCTGAGGCAGCGAGTGCACTCCATCTCCAGGGTAGCGGTGACACTTCCGTTAAGCAACAAAGCGGCTCCGGTATTATTCAAGACGAGAGTTCCCGTAACGGGGGTCACGGCTCCTAAATCGTCAATCGCTCCCGCAGGAATATCAAAACGGTGGGTGTAGCGCATCCCGGGCGTCCTTGCCAGGGTGCCAATATCAAGGAGAAGTTCGGTGGGGCCTGGCACCCCAATCGCCAGGCCATTTCCTCCACGAGCATGGGGCTTACTGCCCTTAGGGTCCGCCGAGACGACTCCGCCTTCGCCTGGGTCATCGTCAATATGATACGCAAATCTAGACATACGCACTCATCTTATCGCCCCCAAGCACCGACATGCTAAACTTTAGCGGCGAACGGCGCTGGCCAGACGCTCATTTTCCTGGGTGGTGCGCTCCAGAAGCTGACGGCCGCGCTGCACCTGACTGCGTAAACCGCCGATCTTCTGCTCCACGCCCATCACGAGGTTATCGAGCTGCTGCTCCACGGTTGCCAGCACTTCACGCGCATAGTTGTCCGAGTCGCGGCGCATCTCCTGGGCGTAGCGCTCTGCCTCAGCGCGTAGCTCACGAACATAGCGCTCCGCTTCCGTACGGTGGGTATCAGCATCGGCACGGGCTTCCCGGCGGAGCACCTCGGCATCAGCTTCGGCCCCACTGGTGATCGAGCGTGCTTGGGAGTTGGCCTGCTCCATGATCACCGTGTTCTGAACCATCGCCTCAGCTTTACGGCGTGCCTCGTCGAGAATCTTGGCCGCTTCCTGGCGTCCTAGCTCGATGGTCTGCTCTGCATCGCGTCGCCCCGAAGCACGCGCCTGATCGGCTTGTACGTGGGCTGCCTCCAGAAACTGCCGTGCATTAGTCTGGGCACCGCTCAGCTCCTGCTCCGCAACAGAGCGGGCATTATGAAGCTGCTCCTGCGCCTCAAACTCAGCCTTTTCTAGGACGCGATCTGCTCCCTCGGCGATAAGGCCCGCCTTGCGCAGATCCTCCGGCAACGAGGCGCGGACTTTCTGTACAAGCATGTAGAACTCATCATGGTTAAACCGTGAGAAGCCCATCACGACTGTCGAGTTATCAATAAGCGCCTCCAGGCGCTCCAAACACTTCAGCGTATCTATGAGGATAACGCTCCTTCCCGTAGAAATCGGGTTTTCAACGCACGCTGCACCGGTTCAGGTGCTAGCGCGGATATGTCGCCACCCAGGCGTGCAATCTCTTTCACAATCGAAGACGAGAGATAGAGATACTCCGCACTCGTCATCAAAAAATAGGTCTCAATATCGGGTGCCATCTGCCGGTTGGCCAGCGCGATCTGGAACTCAAACTCAAAGTCAGAGACAGCCCGCAGGCCACGCACAATGACATGAGAGCCTTGCTCACGAACAAAGTTCACCAGCAATCCGTCGAAGCTCGTCACTTCAACATTGGGTAGCGACGTCACACACTCGCGGAGAGTTGCGATGCGCTCTTCCGGCGTAAACAAGACGTTCTTGCTGGAGTTTCGTCCGACCGCGACTAAGAGACGGTCGAAGGTTCCTGCGGCACGCTCGATAATATCAAGGTGGCCGTTGGTTGCTGGGTCAAAAGACCCTGGGTAAACTGCCGTGATAGGTTGGCTCACGATAGGCCATTCTACCGCAATTTTAAGAGTTTTTTACAATATTTGAACCCTTCATAAAAAAGAAGGAACCAAATTGCTATGAAACGAAACACGAACTCTCTTCTGCGCGGCGTCCAGGTTGCTGCCCCCTGCCATGAAAGCTGGGACGCCATGCCCGGCACCGACCAAGTCCGCTCCTGCGAGCGCTGCCAGCACAAGGTCTACAACCTCTCCGAAATGAGTGCCTCCGAAGCGGAAGCGCTGATCCGGGGCGCTGAGGGCCGCCTCTGTGTGCGCTTCTATCGCCGCGCCGATGGCACCGTGATGACCAAAGACTGCCCCGTGGGCACCAAGGCAATCCGCCAGAAACGAATCGCACAGACCGTCGCCGGGGTCGCCGCCGCCGTCGGAAGCGCCGCCGCGCTTCTTCGTCCACAGCCAGAGTCTCAGCCCGTCCTGAGCGCCCCCCTGCCCCTTACCGTCATCCAGAGCACACCGGAGCCGATCCAAGGCAACGTGATATTACAGCAGGCGGAAATGGGAGACATTGCCATTTCTAACCCGAAGACGCTCAACCGGAAATAGATTCGTGAAAACGGTATCATAGGGGCATGAGTGTTCTGGAAGCCGATGCCCCTCTTCTTGCGCAGGAATCAAGCCCTGTGCATGCCCCCCTTAAGGTCGCCACGGCCAGCGCTGTCCTACGCGATCTTTTTATCGTCACCTGGAGCGCCCCTATGGAGAAGCTTCAGGCTCTGGTTCCGCCGGGCACCACGCTGGAGCGCTTGCCCCGTAGCGACGGCCAGCTTGTCGGGTTTGTCCAGGTGATCTTTGCCCTCCGTGAGAACGCCCGCTGGTCGCCGCTCCCGAGCCAGCTGGGGGAAGACTACCAGGAAGCAACTCTGCAGGTGCTGACCCGCACCGAGAACGAGCGCAGCGCCGCGGTGATCAAGCACTTTGTTAGCAGCACGACTATCGCGACTAGTCTCTTACCCTTCAGTCGGGTTGCGGAAGAGAGCCGGTTCAGTGTCTATGTCGCCGGTGACCCCGCCCGCCAGACTTTCGAGCGTCTCGGGGTAAAAGTGACCACCCATGCGGTCCAGCTCCATCTTCGTGCAGAGTGCGCGGAGACTCCTGAGGCAACCATGATCGGCTCGTGGCATGAGTCCGTGCGGTTTCTCACGCGGCTGGAGAGACAGCTTCATCCCGCGCGGCTCTCCAAAGACGGCCAGAGTCTCTTTCGCACGCAGCACCCACCACTCTCCCCTCGTGCCGCGACACTTACCCACCAGGTCGTTCGGCCCTTCGATGACTTAGAGCTCGGCGAGCCGCTTTTGGCGCTCTACCAGGCAGAGCTTCCCGTGACCAACCTGCCGATCAAACAAAAGTAACACGCACACCCTCCAGCGCCTGCTCCAGCCGCCTGCCCAGCTCCCATGCGCCGGGGTTTTCCGTGGCGTGGTGCCCCGCGTCAATCAGCAGGAACCCCTGCTCAGCGGCGGCGACAAACTCGTGGTGCCGGATGTCGCCGGTTACCAGTGCATCGGCTCCGGCGCCTAGCGCTTCGGTGATCAGCTCCGCTCCTGCCCCGCCACAGACCGCGACACTCTGGACGGCCAGCGCCCGTGTGGGAGTCAGTGTGCGCGGCGCAATCCCTAGAACATTGCCCAGCTTGTTGAGAAAGTCTGTGGCCGTCAGTGGCTCCGGCAAGAGTCCCACCCGCCCGATCCCATCGCCACTGAGGGGGCTGGTGACACGCAACACTTTCACCTCGGTCAGTCCCAGAAGCCCCGCTAGGACATCGTTGATCCCGCCTGTGGCGACGTCCCAGTTGGTGTGGGCACAGGCAACCGCGATCCCATGACGCGCACAGGCCAGCACGACACTGCCCGGATGCGGCTCCGAAGCGAGCAGTGTTTTGGCAGGCTGGTAGATCAGCGGGTGGTGCGCGATTATCAAGCTCGCCCCGACTTTCTGCGCCGTCTCCACAGCCCGCTGCGTCACATCAAGGCACGCAACAATTCCCGTCAGCGGCGCTTTGAAATCCCCAATCAGCAGGCCGCGCGGGTCACTTCCCAGCGCAAGCCCGGGCGGGGCGAGCTGATCCAGCGCCACTAAGGCATCACGAATTGTCAGCATCTTAATAGCTCAAAAGAGTCGTGATCTCGCGTCCTACCAGCTTGCTACGGCCCTCTAAAAAGCCCAGCTCCACAAAGAAAGCAAACCCCACGGTCGCGCCACCGAGCTTCTCCACAAGCTGTCCCGCCGCCACAGCAGTCCCGCCGGTCGCCAGAACATCGTCCACAACGACCACGCGCTGACCGGGCTTGATCGCATCTACATGGGCCTCCAGCGCCGCCGTCCCGTACTCCAGTGCGTACTCCTGCGAAACCGTATGGTAGGGCAGCTTCCCTACTTTACGAAACGGTACAAACCCGACTCCGAGCTCATGGGCGATAGGTGCCCCAAAGAGAAACCCCCGCGACTCAATCCCCACAATCACATCGGGCTTGAGGCGCTTGATGTCCTCGGAGAGCGCGGCGATGACCTCGGCAAAGGCCACGGGGTCGGCCAGAACGGGGGTAATGTCTTTGAACATGATTCCGGGTTGCGGAAAATCGGGGATGTCACGAATGAGGGTTGCGGCTTTCATGGCTTCATTCTACACCAAGAACAGAAAAGGCCAGAGGCAGACGCCTCTGGCCTTCGTTCAAAAGACCTTTGTCTAGTCCTCAGCCTTCTTGCTGGCGTCGAGATACTCTACCGTCTTGACCAGATCGCCCTCGCGTAGCTCGATCAGCTTGACGCCCTGGGTCGAGCGGCTCTGGGTAGTCTTGATCTCGCTGACCTTCACCCGAATTCCGGTGCCATGCTCAGTGACGATCATCAGGCGAAGATTTTCCTCGCCCTCACGCGGGACGACGCAGGAGGCGATGAGATGCCCGGTGCGCGCCGTGATGTCCATCGTCTTGAGCCCCTTACCCCCACGTCCCTGGGTTTTGTAGGCCGCCATCGACGTGCGCTTGCCCAGGCCATTGGCTCCCACGACCAGCAGATCGGAGTCGTCGGAGGCGATGTCCATGGCGACCACGCGGTCTTCTTCACCGTCTAAGACAATTCCGCGAACACCACCCGAGGCACGACCACTAGCGCGAACATCGGACTCTTTAAAGCGAATCGCCATTCCCTTGATCGTGGTCAGGACGATATTCTGCTCGCCGTCGGTCATCTTCACCCAGTTGAGCTGATCGCCCTCGTTCATGTCGAATGTCACGAGGCCATTGGCGCGTAGGTTGGCAAACTCTGCAATACGAGTGCGCTTGATCTCGCCGCGCACCGTTCCCATGAAGAAGTACCCCTCGGCGTTCTTGAGGTTGCGGATCGGCACGGTCGCCGTGATGCGCTCGTCGGGGAGGATCTGGATCAGGTTGATCACCGCCATCCCCATCGCCGTACGGCTGGCTTCCGGCACTTCGAAGGCTTTTAGGCGGTAGACACGGCCCCGGTCGGTGAAGAAGAGAATATAGTCGTGCGTTGATGCGACAAAGAGATGCTCGAAGCCGTCTTCTTCTTTCGTCTTGCCCGCAATCCGGCCCTTACCACCACGGCCTTGGGTCGGGAAGGTGTCCATTTTCAGACGACGGATATAGCCATCACGGGTGATCGTGATCAGCATCTCCTCGTTGGCGATCAGGTCCTCAAGGTTGATCTCCTCCGCCTCGGTCTTCTCAATCACCGTCTTACGAGCATCGCCGAACTTGTCTTTGAGGTACTTCAGGTCGGCCTTGATCATTGCATTGACCCGGCGCGGATCCACGAGAATATCTTCGAGGCGTGCGATCTCTTTGAGGATCTCTTTGTACTCCGCCTCGATCTTGTCCTGCTCCAGCCCCGTCAGGCTACGGAGCTGCATGCTCAAGATGGCCTCAGTCTGGATTCCCGTGAAGCTGAAGCGCTCGATCAGGCTCTGGCGTGCGACTTCCGTGCTCCGTGAGCGGCGGATGATCGCGATCACCTCGTCGAGGTTCTGCACCGCGATCTGGTAGCCCTCTAGGATATGGGCGCGTGCCTTGGCGCGGGCCAGCTCAAAGCGGGTGCGACGGGTGATAATAATCCGTCGGTGGTCAATGTACTCCTGGAGAATCCCCTTGAGCCCCAGCAGCTTCGGGCCACGTCCATTGTCCACAAGCGAGAGCAGGATCACACCAAAGTTGAGGCGCATCGGCGTGTGCTTGAACAGATAGTTGAGCACTTTCTGGGGCAGCACATCGCGGCGTAGCTCGATAACCACGCGCATTCCGCTCTTATCGGTGTAGTCGTTGACCGCGGTGATTCCCTCGACTTTTTTCTCACGGGCGAGCAGACCAATCTGCTCGATCAGCTTGCTCTTGATCACCTGGTAGGGCAGCTCGGTGATAATAATCGCGGTCTTATTATTGTCCATCTGCTCAAAGTGGACTTTAGCCTGCATGGTCACCGAGCCACGCCCGGTCTCGTAGGCCGAGCGGGTGCCCTTCTGGCCTAGAATCAGCCCCGCCGTGGGGAAGTCGGGGCCGGGGATGAAGGCCATCAGCTCTTCCGTCGTGGCCTCCGGGTTCTCTAGGAGATGCGTGATCCCGTTACAGACTTCGGTGAGGTTGTGGGGCGGCATGTTGGTTGCCATACCCACCGCAATCCCCGTCGAGCCATTGCAGATTAAGTTAG
>NZ_CBAYMC010000093.1:0-15410 GCF_964826245.1 Armatimonas sp.
ATATCAACCTGCCCTTTATCACGGCAGATGCCGAAGGTCCCAAGCACCTTGATCTCACGCTCACCCGTGCGAAGTTCGATGATCTGACTAAAGACCTCGTGGACCGCACGACCAAGAGTGTTCAGCAGGCGCTCACCGATGCGAAGCTCAAGATTGAAGAGATTGACGAAGTGATCATGGTGGGTGGCTCGACCCGTATCCCCGCGATCCAAGACCTGGTGCGCTCGCTCACCAATAAAGAGCCCAATAGATCGGTGAACCCGGATGAGGTCGTGGCGGTGGGTGCTGCGATCCAGGCGGGTGTCCTGGGCGGCGAGGTCAAAGACGTTGTCCTGCTCGATGTCACCCCGCTCTCGCTGGGAATCGAGACCCTAGGCGGCGTGATGACCAAGCTGATCGAGCGCAACACGACGATCCCCACCCGCAAGTCGGAGATCTTCTCGACGGCAGCCGATGGCCAGACCGATGTTCACGTGAAGGTGTATCAGGGCGAGCGCGAGATCGCGGCGCACAACAAGAACCTGGGCGACTTCCAGCTCTCAGGCCTACCACCCGCACCGCGTGGCGTGCCCAAGATCGAGGTCACCTTCGATATTGACGCCAACGGTATTCTCAATGTCTCCGCCAAGGACCAAGGCACGGGCCGCGAGCAGCGCATCACCGTGAGTGGCTCGTCGAACCTGAACAAGGACGAAGTGGATCGCATGGTCAAAGAGGCTGCCGCCAACGCCGAGTCCGACAAGAAGGCCAAGGAAGCTGCCGAGCGCCGCAACAAGGCCGATCAGCTTATCTACGCCACCGAGCGCACCCTCGCCGATCTGGGCGACAAGGCGACTCCGAGCGAGAAAGAGGACCTGGAAGCCAAGATCGCTGCCGTCCGCCAGGCATCCGAAGAGGATAATGAGGATCGGTTCAATGCCGCCCTCAACGATCTCCAGACCGCCAGCTACGGCATGAGCGAGCGTCTCTACCAGCAGGCCGCCGCCAGCGCCGAGCCCGGCGAGGAAGTCCACGTCGATCCCGACAAGACCCAGATGGGTGGCGACGATGTGATTGACGCGGAGTTTAAAGAGAGCGAGAAGTAGCTCCCCCGTTAGAGTCCCGCCGTTCTCATCGGCGGGACAAGTGAAGAGAATCGGAGAGACACACAAAAACACACCGTTTGGTTTTAGATCACAGTTTGGTTTGAGTTAAGGAGAAAAATAAAATGAGTATCGTTCGTTATGACAACCCTGTTCGCGCGTTTGACAAGCTGTTTTACTTTGACCCCCTAACCGAGTTCGCACGCGCCTTCGGACAGCCTGTCTCCCACAATACGGCCCCAGCAGCTTGGACTCCTGCCGTGGATGTGGCGGAGACCGAGGAGGCGATTGTCCTCCATGTGGAGCTGCCTGGCATGAAGCAGGAAGAGATTGATATCGAGCTGACCGGCGACACACTCACCCTGCGTGGTGAGCGCAAGGCAACCACCGAGGGCTTTGCGCGGATTGAGCGGCGCTCGGGGAAGTTCGCCCGTAGCTTCACACTGGCCACGCCGGTTCAGAACGAAAAAGTGAGTGCAGCCTACCGTGACGGCGTTTTAGAGATCACCCTCCCTAAATCTGAGGAGACCAAACCGCGCAAGATCGCGGTAACCGCTGAGGCATAAGTAAGCCGCGCCCCCCGTGCCGTGCGCGGGGGGCAAAAAAATACCTCGCACTTGACAGTAGTGCACTAAGGTGGATTGAGTATGGGACCGAGCTATAAAGACTACTATGCCACACTAGGTGTCAGCAAAACCGCGACGGAGAAAGAGATCAAGGCCGCCTACCGTAAGCTCGCCCGCAAGCACCACCCCGATGTGAACCCTAATAACAAAGGCGCCGAGGACAAGTTCAAGGAGATCAGCGAAGCCCATGAAGTTCTGGGGGACGCGGAGAAGCGCAAAAAATACGATCAGTACGGCGACCAATGGAAGGCCTACTCTCAAGGCGGCTTCCCCACAGGGGGCCCTAGCGGTGGCGCGGGCGGCTTCCCCGGCGGGCAACGCATGGACTTCGGAGGTGGCTTCCCCGGTGATCTCTCCGATCTCTTCGGGACACTTTTCGCCGAGCAGTTCCGTCAAGGGGGCACACCTGGTGGGCAACAACGAGGGCGAACCACCGTCAACTTTGGCGGCGATCCTTTTGGAGCCCCGCCGCCTGCCAGCCGTGATCTGGAGTCCGAGCTGCGCCTGACACTCGAAGAAATCTATAATGGCGGCACCAAGGGCATCTCGATTCAAGTGCCCACGGGACGCTACGACTTAGATCGGGGCGGGCGAAGCACAGAGCTACGGCGGGTGGATGTTAAAATTCCCGCCGGAGTCGGGGAGGGGCAGAAGATCCGTCTTGCAGGCCAAGGGGTCAATGGCGGCGATGTGATTCTTACCATCCGGCTTCTGGCAAATAGCACTTTTGAGCGCAAGGGCGATGATTTAATTGTTGATGTTCCGGTTCCCTACACCACGGCGGCCCTTGGGGGAGAGATGACGGTTCCGACGATCACGGGCAAGACACTCACCGTCAAGCTTCCCGCAGGAACTCAGAGTGGGCAGCAGCTCCGCCTCACGGGCAAGGGCATGCCCAAGCTAAAAGAAACCGGGCACGGCGATCTCTACGCACGCGTTAGGATCACGGTTCCCAAAGTACTCTCCGAGCGTGAGAGGACGCTTCTCACGGAGCTTGCAGGAGCCGTCTCATGAGGCGCACCGACGAGCCGCTCTACACGATCTCCATCGCGGCGCGTCTGGTACGAATCGAGAAACCCGAAGAGCCCGCCATTCACCCTCAGACCCTGCGGATGTACGAGCGCCTCGGGCTAGTAACTCCCACCCGTGTGGGGAAGAACCGGCTGTACTCCGAAAAAGACATTGAGCGCGTCCGCCAGATCCAGCGCCTGACCCAAGAAATGGGAGTTAACTTAGCTGGGGTCGAGGTCATCCTCGGGCTTTTAGAGCAGATGGAAGAGCTACAAGCAGAAGTCGAGCGGCTACAGAGTATCACCTCTCCCACCCCAGCTTCGGCGACGAAGCCGCATTGAGATGAAGCAGAGCAATACATGGATACAGTCCTTGAAAAAATCCGCCAAATAGCAGAAGAACGTATCGCCAAGATCGAGCAAAATAGAGAAGAGTAACCCACCACAACCCTCCCCTAACTCTCCTCCCTTGCCTTTAGGTGAGAGAGGGGTGGCTGAGGCCGCGAAGCGGCATGTCAATGCGGCTTCGCCGCCGAAGCCGGGGTGGGAGAGGTGATCGGGAGGCACAAAGATGTTAGAGAACTACACAGAGCGGGCAAAAGACGTCATCTCAGCGAGCCAGGATATCCTGCGCCGCTACAAACAAAACCAGCTCGATACAGAGCATATTCTTCTGGCGCTTTTAGAGCAAGAAGATGGACTTGTCGGGCAGATTCTGGCCCGAATTGGGGCGGATGAGCGCAGTATTATTCGGCGTTTGGAAGAAGAGCTGGCACGGATTCCTAAGGCGTATGTGGCGGAAAAAAGTGCCGCCGACCAGATCTTTATCACGCCCCGTGCCAAGCGCACGCTGGACTATGCAGAGAGCGAGTCCAGCCGCCTGAAAGATAAGTTTGTCGGGGTAGAGCACTTGCTACTTGGGGCGCTCAAAACCGACGACTCCCCTGCCGCTCGTATTTTAGTGGCCTCACATGTCGACGAGGAGCGTATCTACCGCGCCCTCCAGCAGATCCGGGGCAACCAGCGCGCCGACAATGAGCCCACGGACAGCAAGTACCCGATGCTCCAGAAGTTCTCGCGGGATCTGACAGCGCTGGCTCGCGAGGGCAAGCTGGATCCCGTGATCGGGCGCGACGATGAAGTGCGGCGGGTGATTCAGATTCTCTCGCGGCGCACGAAAAACAACCCCGTCTTAATTGGTGACCCTGGTGTCGGCAAGACCGCCATTGTGGAAGGGCTCGCCCAGATGATCGTCGCGGGGTCGGTGCCCGAGAACCTGCGGGGCCGCCAGCTTCTCTCCATTGACCTGGGCGCGATGGTGGCGGGCAGCAAGTTTCGTGGCGAGTTCGAGGAGCGACTTAAAGGCGTGATGGACGAGCTCCAGAAGGCCGCCGGGCAGTTTGTGGTCTTTATTGACGAGCTACACACGGTTGTCGGAGCCGGAGCCGCCGAGGGCGCGATGGATGCCAGTAATCTTCTCAAGCCCGCGCTAGCCCGAGGTGAGCTGCAGTGCATTGGAGCCACCACGCTGGATGAGTACCGAAAAAACATCGAAAAAGACGCCGCGCTAGAGCGACGCTTCCAGACGGTGTTTGTGGGGGAGCCCACGATCGAGGACACGATTGGGATTCTTAAAGGCCTCCGGGAGCGCTACGAGAAGCACCACAAGGTCAAGATCACCGATAAAGCGATCGAGGCGGCGGCCCAGCTCTCGGCGCGCTACGTGACGGAGCGCTTTCTGCCCGATAAGGCCATTGACCTCATTGACGAAGCCGGAGCCGCCGTGCGCATGAACCTCTCCGAGATGCCTGAGGAGCTGCGTGAGCAAGAGGCAGACTTAGAGCGCCTGGTGGAAGAGGGCCTTGCCGCCGCCGAGGCCCGCGACTATGCCCGCGCTGCGGAGCTTCAAAAAGAAGAGAAGCTGCTGCGTGAGGAGCATATCAAAGCCCGCGTGGAGTGGGAGCAGACCACGGGCCACGATGCGGTTGTGGATGAGAACGATATCGCCCAGATCGTCGCACGAATCACGGGTGTGCCGATGAGCCGTATGTTCGAGGGGGAGGCCAGCAAGCTCCTCCAGCTCGAAGCCACGCTCCACGACCGGGTGATCGGGCAAGATCGCGCCATTGCCGCCGTGAGCGAGGCCATTCGCCGCAGCCGCGCGGGCCTCGCCGACCCGCGCCGCCCGATTGGCTCGTTTCTCTTTCTCGGCCCGACGGGTGTGGGAAAGACCGAGCTGGCCAAAGCGCTCGCGGAGTTTCTCTTCGACGATGAAGCCGCCTTGGTGCGCATTGACATGTCCGAGTACATGGAGAAGCACGCCGTTGCGCGGCTGATTGGTGCGCCGCCCGGCTACGTGGGCTACGAAGAGGGTGGTCAGCTCACCGAGGCCGTGCGCCGCCGTCCCTATCGCGTGATCTTGCTTGACGAGATCGAGAAAGCGCATCCGGAGGTCTTCAACGTACTCCTCCAGCTCCTCGATGATGGTCGCCTCACGGATGGCCAGGGGCGCGTGGTGAACTTCAAAAACACGGTCGTGCTGATGACATCAAACATCGGTGCCGTGCAGATTCAGGAAGCCTCGGCAGCAGGGCGCGACCCCGAGCCGGTGGCCCTCGCGGAAGTCCGCAACTATCTCCGGCCCGAGCTGCTCAACCGCATTGACGAGGTCATTGTCTTCCGGGCGCTGACCCGCCCTCAGCTCGCCCGTATTGTGGATTTGCTCCTGCAACGCACGGAAAAAGCCCTCGGGGATCGCCAGCTCAAGTTCAAGATCTCCGACGCCGCCAAAGCGCTCCTTGCGGAGCAAGGCTACGACCCACTCTATGGAGCCCGGCCCCTGCGCCGCGTCATCCAGCGCGTGCTCGAAAACCCGCTCAGCTCCGCCATTCTCCGGGGGGAGTTTGGCGAGGGCGACACGATCACGGCAGATGTGGATGGCAATGGTGGTCTAGCGCTGACAAAGTAGCCCTCTTACTGAGCGCCGACAACTCGGTGTGGGACGTAGGGCTCTTCGAGGTAGGCAACCTCTTCAGAGGTGAGCTTTATCTCAAGAGCCCCGACAGCGTCCTCAAGGTGGCTGAGCTTGGTCGCGCCGACAATCGGTGCGGCCACAGGCTCTTTCTGCAGGAGCCAGGCGAGCGCGATCTGGACGCGAGAAGCCCCACGCTTCTGCGCAAGCTCCGCCACCCGCCCCACAATCTGCTGGTCTGTCTCCGTGCTCGCGTCGTACTTCCACCGCTGGATCTGATCGGTTTCGGCGCGAAGGGTTCCTTCCGTGGGTTGGTCACGTGTCAGCCGCCCCGATGCGAGTGGGCTGTAGGGAATCACGCCGATCTTCTGGTCGCGGCAGAGCGGCAGCATCTCGCGCTCCTCCTCGCGGTAGATCAGGTTCAGGTGGTTCTGCATTGAGACAAAGCGTGTCCCGCCCTGCTTCTCCGCCACAAACTGCGCCTTCTGAAACTGCCACGCAAACATGGCAGACGCCCCGATATAGCGGACTTTCCCCGCCCGCACAATATCATGGAGCGCCTCCATTGTCTCCTCAATCGGGGTCTGGTAGTCCCAGCGGTGGATCTGGTAGAGATCGACATAGTCCGTGCCAAGGCGCGTCAAGCTCTTGTCGATCTCGCTGAGGATCGCCTTGCGGGAGAGCCCACCGCCGTTGGGTCCCTCCGCCATCTTGCCCCAGACCTTGGTCGCCAAGACAATCTCATCGCGGTTGGCAAAGTCCTTCAGTGCACGGCCCGTGATCTCCTCGCTTGCCCCAATCGAGTAGATATTGGCGGTGTCGAAAAAGTTGATACCAAGCTCAAGAGCTTTTTGGATCACAGGACGGCTTTCGGCCTCACCCAGCACCCACTTATGTGTCCAGCGCTCCGCATCGCCAAAGCCCATGCACCCCAGGCAGATGCGCGACACATCCATTCCTGTGTTTCCTAGTTTTGTAAATTCCATCGTTAGCTTTCTTTCTTATACTGCTCGTCGGTGACGTGCTCTAGCCACTCCACGACCTTGCCGTCGAGCTTCTCTTGAATAGCGATATGGGTCATCGCTGTTGTCGCCGTGGCCCCGTGCCAGTGTTTCTCGCCCGGCGCGAACCAGACCACATCGCCCGGTCGTATCTCCTCAATGGGCCCACCCGCGCGCTGGGCCAGACCATAGCCTGCTGTCACGATCAGTGTCTGGCCCAGCGGATGGGTATGCCACGCCGTCCGAGCCCCCGGCTCAAACGTCACACTCGCACCGACCACGCGTGCCGGTTCGGGGGCCGTAAACAGTGGGTCAACCCGGACAACTCCGGTAAACCACTCGGCAGGCCCCTTGCCCGATGGCTGCGAGCCATTCCTCTTGATTTCCATTGGCGATAACTCCACGCTTTCTCAAATCTTCTATCGTTGTGACTCCATTCTATGGTGTCCAGAAGGCTTAGTGATAGAACATTCCTCGGAGATCCTTGGCTAATCCTACAGACTTGTTGGAAAAGACGGCGCGGCCGAGATTGGCGCGTTATGATGGCATAGAAAGCCAATTCTATGAAGACATACCAAGAAGGTTTACAGAACGAGCTTGTCGAGCGCATCGGGCGAGCAGTTCCGGATGTGGGGCGTTTTGAGGTGATCAAGGGCCTACATCTCAACCGGGCACAGGAGATGACCGGCCCCGTTCACAGCGTGACATACCCATCGTTTTGTGTGATCGCCCAAGGTGCTAAGGAGATTCACCTTGGGGAGGAGCGCTATCGCTACGATCCTTACCACTACTTACTGGCCACGGTTGAGCTCCCCGCTGTAAGCCAGCTCGTCGAGGCATCCCCAGAGCAGCCCTATCTGAGCTTACGTCTTGACCTTGACCCCGCTCTCGTTGCCTCGGTTATGCTCGAAGTGGGGCTCCCAGCACCACGTAGAGAGACAGCAAGTGTGCGTGCACTCGATGTTAGTCCCCTCGACACAAGCCTCTTAGATGCCACCGTTCGCCTCGTGCGACTTGCCGAAGCTCCTCCGACCGAAGTGCGCGTCTTGCTGCCACTCATCACCCGGGAAATTATCTTCCGGCTTCTCATCGGCGAGCAGAGCGCACGCCTGCGACATATCGCGGTGCTCGGGGGACAGACCGATCGGATCGCCCGTGCCATCCAGCGACTGCGTACGGATTTTGACAAGCCTCTTCGGATCGAGAGCCTCGCGCAGGAGCTAGGAATGAGTGCGTCGGGGTTTCATGAGCACTTCAAGGCCGTCACCGCCATGAGCCCGCTCCAGTTCCAGAAACAGCTCCGCCTTCAAGAGGCCCGTCGGCTACTGCTGGGGGAAGACATCGATGCAACCACCGCCGCCTACCGCGTAGGCTACGAGGACGCGTCGCACTTTAGCCGGGAGTACAAGCGCCTGTTCGGCAATCCCCCCATGCGCGATGTCGAGCTCCTACGTGCTTCAGGCTAACCATAAAAGTATCCGACTAAGCGGCTTGACGTCGTGTACGGATCAGCTCCAGGAGCTGGGTGATCTCACGGGGTTTCTGGGGGCGGGCGTAGAGAAATCCCTGGCCGTAGTCGCAGCTTAGAAACTCCAGGCAGTCTTCTTGGGACTTGGTCTCGATGCCCTCACAGACGATCGTCAGGTGAAGTGACTTGGCAAGATGCACCATCGCCGCCACAATGGCCTCGTCTTCGGTACTCTCTCCTAGGCGCTTCACAAAGGAGCGATCTATCTTGAGGGTATCAATAGGCATGTCTCGCAGGTGTGTCATGGAAGAGTAGCCCACGCCAAAGTCATCGAGGGCAAGCCGAACGCCTAGCTCTTTGAGCTTATGCAAGAGAGCAATCGTTTTCTTGGGATTCTCCACCATTAGAGTCTCAGTCACTTCTAGCCGAATCAGCCCAGGCGAGACACCAGTCTCTAAAAGTACCTGCTTCATCAGCCCCACAAAGCCCTCGTGCTGCAGCTGCCGTAGCGAGAGATTAACCCCTACCGGGAAGTTCCACGCTTTCGCTTGCTGGCACGCCGTGTGCAGGATCCACTTGCCCATCGGAACAATTAAGCCCGTCTCTTCAGCAAGTGCGATAAAGCGATCTGGAGAGGTCAGCCCGTGCCGAGGGTGGTTCCAGCGCACCAGAGCCTCCACCTCACAAAACGCGTTATCACAGAGCCGATAGATGGGCTGGAAGTAAAGACAAAGCTCATCGTCTCTTGAGAGTGCCTGCCGTAGCTCCGACTCCAGCTCCATGCGCGAGCGTGCCAGCTCGTTCATCTCCGGATCGAAGGCAATGTAGTGTGCCTTGCCCCGTTTCTTCGCACGGTACATCGCAATATCCGCATGTTTCACCAGATCGAGTGCGGAGACGTCTCCTTGTCGGCTAAAGGCGATTCCTAGGCTAAAGCTGCTGAAAAGCTCTTGCCCCTGGAGGATCAGCGGCTCCTCCAGTGCGCGGCAGAGCTGATCGGCAAGAGTCAGGGCAGTCTCATCAGAGTTGAGATCCTCGATCAGAACCAGAAACTCATCCCCTCCGAGACGCGCGATCGTATCTCCAGGCCGAGCATGGGCTAGGAGCCGCTGCACGATCGCCTTCAGCAAGAGATCCCCCACCTCATGGCCCCAGCTATCGTTGACGACTTTAAAGTTATCCAGATCCAGAAAGAGTAGTGCAACCGTTGTCTGATTTTTCTGGGCCCGATCTGTGGCCTGGGTGAGCTGCTGTAACAAATAGGCACGGTTGGGAAGCCCGGTGAGAGTATCATGAAATGCCTGATGACGCATCTGCCTTTCGGACTCACGCAGGGCCTCTTCGGCACGCGCCAGAGTGTCTCGCGTGGTGACGAGCGCCTCAATCGTCACCTGCGCCTGGCCCGAGAGCTGGTTCACACTGCGAGCCAGCCTCCCCAGCTCATCTTTACTCTTGACCTCAAGAGGGCGGCGGCGCTTTGTTGTCGCTTCGAGCGCAAAGTCATGCCTACCCTCCGCCAGCGCGACGATTCCTTTTTCGAGACGCGTGATATCGCCCGCCCGAAGTGCCTCCAGGCGAAGAGAGACCTTGCGGAGGGTTCGCCCAATATGCTGGGTCAGCAAGATACTAAAGCCCATCGCGGTGACCAGCACCAAGGCGACAACTGCCAGCGCCCCCCACTTACGTCGCTCAAACCCCTCAATACGCACCTCCAGCAGTCGCTCTAGCAGCTGCGAGGTCTCTTCCGAAAAACGAAAGCTCACCGCCAGGCTCTGTGCTCCCTGCTCAAAGAGCTGCGCCCGCAGAATGGGGTCGGGAGCTGCGAGATAAAGGCTGAGAGTGTCTAAGAAGGCTTCTTGCTGGCGAACCTTTCCCCCAAAGCGCTCCCTCGTCGCCTGGGTGAGATTTCCTGCAGGGTTATTTTCATAAGCCGTCTGGAGCGAGTGGCGCTGGCTGGCAAGGCTCTCCCGAAGCAACCCTAGCTGCATGCGGAGCTTTTCCCGCCAGACCACCGCGCCCGATGGCTCCTTTAGCTCCACAAGCATCTCCGAAAGCAATGCTTGCTCCTCAGGCAGGCGCAGGAGCATCAGATCCATGAGGTAGTAGGAGTCCAAGTCGGGATCGAGAATCAGGTTTGAGGTATCCCCCACACGCCGGTTCAGCTGACTAACGGCCTGGATCAGCTCAGGGTACAGGGAGGCGACTTCTATACTCTGCTGAGAGAGCCGCTGTGCCAGGTTCTGGAAAACCCGCCGCTCCGCCGTAATCGCCAGAGCGTCCTGGTGCTGCGGAAAAATGCTCTCCAGCCTCTGGAGTCGTTTATAGATTTCCTGCTGGAGCGCTAGGTCTTTTGGCTTCATGCGCCCTTGGTAGACTTGTTGTGAGAGCTGAGAGAGAGGTCGCAAAAACTGAGCGCCTACGACTTCCTTTTGGGCAAAGGCGATCGCGATATTTTTCTCCGCAAATAACATCGCAAGTAGGAGAATCGCAACGGAGGCGAGAGCGAAGACAACCGCGCCAAGCTTAACCCCCACTCCAAAGCGAATTATGTTTCCTGGTTGCGGCACGCAGCACTCCTCCTCCATACATCATTTTTGGTTTAAGAGTACTTAATCTTTACCAAGGGAGAGTGACGGGATTTGAACCCGCGATTACCTGAGCCACAGTCAGGCGCGTTGACCACTTCGCCACACCCTCCAAAAAGCCGGAGGCGGGATTCGAACCCGCGATGCGCACAAGGCGCAGCAGCTTTGCAGGCTGCCGTCTTGAACCACTCGACCACTCCGGCAAACTCATTTTCTCTACTTGCAGGCCCGGCCTCGAACCGGGAAGTCTCCTGCTTCAAAGGCAGGCATGTTGCCCATTACACCACCTGCAACCATCCCAGTCCGCCGGTTGAAACCGGCGTCTGCAGTGGCACTGCGTGCCGCAAAGCCTGTTCCAGGCTACCCTGCTCGTTCCCCAGCCCGGCACGGGCTTCGCGGCGGAACGCCACTGCAAACGCCTAATTTCATTGGGCGCAGATGCCCCCCATGGGATTCGAACCCACACGGACATGGTTCTAAGCCATGCGCCTCTACCAATTGGGCTAAAGGGGCCTGTAGGGGGATTTCCCCCAAGCTCGTGGACCTGGAGTCGAACCAGGACTTTTCTGTTCCAGAGACAGACGTGTTGCCGATTACACCATCCACGAATATTTCTACCAAACACCAAACGGAGAGCAGCGGACTCGAACCGCACGCAGAGTTTTCGCCCTGCGCCCACTCGTTAGCACCGAGGTTCACACGCCTTCCGCAGGACTCGAACCCGCAACCGTTGGCTTCGTAGGCCACTGCTCTATCCAATTGAGCTACAAAGGCATCTTGCCCAGAAATCAGTTTGGCTACGAAGGTAGCCGTAGCCCTCTTAAGCCGCCGGATTTATCCGACGGCAACTCTCCCGGAGGGACTCGAACCCCCGACATCCGGTTTAACAGACCGGCGCTCTACCAACTGAGCTACAAGAGATTAACAGCGCCTGACGGGAATCGAACCCGCCTCTTCAGAGCGACAGTCTGAGATGTTAACCGCTACACCACAGGCGCAAAACACACATAGCCCCGGCGGGACTTGAACCCAGCATTGATGGCTTGAAAGACCGCTGTCATCACCTTTAGACCACGGGGCCACAAAAGAAAAAGCCCCCGGCGCTTATTTGCGCCGGGGGCCGTTTCGTCTGGGCTTGAGAGACTTGAGCTAGCTAGCTCGTTCTCCCTCGCTGGTCAAAACCGACTCCTGCAGGGCGCAGAGGCGCGAATCTTCACGATGATTGCGCTGGCAATTGGAGCTGCGCTGGCAATCACAGGAGAGACTCAGATGCAGTTGTCGGTTCTGTAAGCTCATGGTGCCTTCTCTATAGCCAAGCCAAAGCGACTTGCTAAAGACTCTTGGGAAGTTTTTTTGCCCAAATTTTTAAGAAGAGAAAAAGAGTGATGAGTGTGGCAGCAGGCTGGAGAATCAATAGGGAAAGGTTAGACCGAAACAGCTGGCTAGGAATGTTTGAAGGCACTGCCTGGTGTTGAAGAACAAGAGTGACAAAATAAAACAGCGTCATCCCGAGTAGGGCAAAACCGATCTTGAATCCCAGCCAGTAGAGCACACCACGTAGAGCGGCGCGCGGATGCCATAGGGCGGCACAGAGCGTTGCGAGCGTCGCACTCAGCACGGAGATGACAACCAAGCCCGGGGAGATCCAAAGAGCCTTTTGGGGAATAACAAGGCGCAGAAAAGAGGTCAGAAGTGCCTCCACCGCAATGTAGACCAGCACCACCTGCCAGATGGGCGAGAGTCGGACGGGAACCTGTGGCAACAGGGCATACTCTTGTCCCACAGCTCGTACGGCCCGTCGCTGTGCCTCCGCTTCGCTGGCTCCTAGCTTTTGTTCCGTCGCAGTCAGCACTTCCAATCGGGCGGCAATCTGCTCGTGCCGCTGCTGACGCTCAGGCGCAGGTAGGTGGCTACACTCTTTGTCCACTGCCTGCAAAAATCGCTCGACGAAGTTGCTCATACGAGCCTCCGTCGCCAGC
Source organism: Armatimonas sp. (assembly GCF_964826245.1). Lineage (NCBI taxonomy): Bacteria > Bacillati > Armatimonadota > Armatimonadia > Armatimonadales > Armatimonadaceae > Armatimonas > Armatimonas sp. The sequence continues at coordinate 12,723 of NZ_CBAYMC010000093.1, forward strand.
CGATTGAATGGCCCTCTTGGAGCGCTCCTGATGTGATAAAGCTAAAAAGGATGGCCCAAGGATAGTGGCTAGGCGCGGGTGCAAAGCTCCGTTTCGTCAGAATGCCGTACTCCAGCGCAAGGTAAAACTGAAGCCGATACTGAAGCTCACTCACAAGAGAAAACGTCAGCAGGGTCGCACTCACCAGCAACAGAGGAAGGAGCGTATTTCCCGGTGAGAGACGGCGCAGGAGTGCCCCGGAGACGAAAAAGGCGAGAACTTGATCTAGGAGAGTAAAAACAGCTTGGGTGTAAAAAACCTTACCGAAGAGAGAGAGATATGGGTGCGTTCCATCCAGTGTCAGGAATGTGGCTACCGTCTCCAGTAGCATTAGGCAGAAGAGCTGAGCGCCCCAGTAGATCGCGGCCACCCCAGATAGATGCAGCCAGCGCTTTCGTAGCGCCATGCGGTTTAACTGAGGAGCAATCGCGCTGACCTCACCAAACTGTGCAATTGCTTGTGCCTCTGCTTCCTCACGACTGCTCCCCCCCTCGTCAAAAGACAGAATCAAGCTCTCAAGATGCGCCCTTGTCTCATCGACTTGCTCCAAGCGCTCGTGGATGGGGAGGGCCTGAAGCTGCTCAGACAGCTCGTCTAAATACGTTTCAAGTGGGCTGTTCATTGATTTTCCCTCCGACAATCGCACCAAATGCGGCGGCATATTTTTGCCAGGCCGCGACACGCCGTGCACACTCCGCTTGCCCCGTTTCGGTGAGGCGGTAGACCTTGCGCGCCGGCCCCGAGACCGGGTGCTCCCACAGGCTCTCGATAAACTCTTCGCTCTCTAGCTGGCGCAGTGCCGGGTAGAGAGTGCCCTCTCGCGCGGTCAGCATCCCCTCGCTGCGGGCCTCTATAGACCGCGCAATGGCATATCCATGACGTGGGCCGTCGTTCAGCACCGCCAGAATCAGGGTCGGCAGGTCATTATCATCCCTAAGTATTTTTTCGACCGTAACAGTACACCACCCAACCCTATCTTCTCTGGAGATGACACAGCAACAAAAACAGCCTGGCTTCGTTCGTTCCTCACATCGCCGATGGTGCAGGTTGCGGGATGAGTTCAGGCTCACGGAGGATTAGCGGAGAGAAGCGTCGAAGGGGACGGTATGGAATTTAATCGTATTCAAGGGGCCAACAACCGGATCGTGCTGGGGTTGATTGGCTGTGGTGGTATGGGCGCGGCCAATATGCGCAATTTAATGGGCAAAGACGGCGTCGAGGTCGCGGCGCTCTGTGATGTGGACACGTCGCGGATGGGTGGCGATATCGCCGATGTCGAGAAGAAGTACGGGCGCAAGCCGGAAATCTTCCGGGACTACCGCAAGATGCTGGAGCGCAAGGACATTGACGCGATTATTGTCGGGACGCCGGACCACTGGCACGCGCTGAATCTGATTCACACGGTCGAGGCGGGCAAAGACGCCTACTGCGAGAAGCCGATCTCCCATAACCTGGTCGAGGCGCGGACGATGGCTAAGGCGGTGGCCTACCACAAGAAGATCGTGCAGGTCGGGACATGGCAGCGCAGTGGGAAAGAGTTCACCGACGCGATCTCTTTCGTGCGCAACAACAAGCTCGGCAGCAAGATCGTTCTGGTGCGGGCGTGGCGCACGGATGGCTCGACGGTGGGCAACGACAAGCCCTCCGCGCCTCCCGCTTCTCTGGACTACAACATGTGGATCGGCCCGGCGGCGATGGTGCCCTACGCGCCCAACCATGTCCACGGCAACTGGCGCTGGTTCCTCAACACCGGCACGGGCATGACCGGCGACTGGGGTGTCCACATGCTCGACATCGCGCTGCTCGGGATGAGCGCCACCAACCAAGACCTGGTGATGCCCCACTCCGTGAGTGCGTACGGCGGCAAGCTGGCCTACCCGAATGATGGACGCACGGCTCCCGATACGGTCGAGGCGATCTTCCACTTCAAGAGTCCGGACTTCATCATGACCTGGTCCACGGGTCGCGACTACCCCGACAAGCCCGACTGTGGGGTCGAGTTTGTGGCTGCCGATGGCAAGTTCGTGCGGGTGTGGCGCGGCGGCTGGAGTGTCCATGCAGCAAACGGTGACCTGATCCCCAAAGAGAGTGCTCCCGGTGTCAACGACCACTGGCAGAACTGGCTCGATGGCGTCCGCACCCGCACCCAGACCCGCTCCAGCCTCGCGTCCATGGCCCAGACCACCGCGGTCTGCCATCTGGCCAATATCGCCTATCTCTGCGGCGAGACCGTCCACTTCGACAAAACCAAGATGGATCTGGTCGGCAAGGCAGGCCGCGATACCACATCGTACTGGCGCGAGTACCGCAAGCCCTGGAAGCTACCTACCTACAAGTAAGCCCCCCTCCCCCTGCCCCCGGGTACCCTCTGGGTGCCAATCCTGGGAGGAGGGGGAAATCAGAGACAATGCTTGCAGTCTTCGGTGCCTTGTCCCTTGTCCTACTGACGGGGCTAAGTAGTCTCGGGGCGGTTTCTACGGACGGTGGGCGACGACAAATAATCCCTTTGGAACCGGCCCTGTGGTTGCCCGCACGATGAGCTCCACGGGTAAGATCTGGCGGCACTGCGCGGCGGGTGCTCCTTGGATCAGGCGGTTCACAAACGTGGCGGCGAGCTCTCCCACCTGAAGTCCTGGCTGGCGCACGGTG
>NZ_CBAYMC010000094.1:0-15386 GCF_964826245.1 Armatimonas sp.
TTTTAGTAGTTGCTGCATTTGTCACATTCCTTGGCAATGCACTCCGTCTGACACTCCTGGGCATTATCGCTCGAATCACGCCGGATTTTGCAAAATTACTCGAAAATCAATTACTGTTCATCCCTACTATATTAACAACATATTTGTGCCTGCTAGTAATTCATGCCTTCTGCAAAAAATTTCTCCGATCACATATAAGAAACCAAGAGATTGTAGTATGAATGAAAAATCCGTACTGGATCAGCGTATTAAAAGCATGGGAATATTACTACTGTTTCTTGCGTTAATCATGTCCATAATTTTAGCTCGCCAAAACCGTACATCCAAATGGCTTTTAGAAGCACCAATCGCTGTTGATTCCTGGAATGTTTCAGAGATACCTCTACCACAAGAAACATTAGGAACACTAGGAGGGGCTCATACTAAGGGACTAGAGTTTAGCAATCCTCTTGATGAAAGAGTTCGGTGCCAGTTTATTGCTCCCCGCTCGTTCGAGTCCTACCGTGAGCCTGATCTGTTTTCTCAGCTACAAATTAGTGCTCAGCGAAGCTTACCTCTCTTCGGGCCTGATAAGTTTGTCCGCGCCTGGATTTTAAAAGTCCCCAACACGGAGCAGCGCCTGTTGGTTTATGCTTGGCTACAGTCACCTAGAGGGAGTACGACATTATTTGGTGACCGTAGCATGGAGCCTAATTTCTTAGAGCGCCTTCGTTTAAATGGCTTAGGTCTAATTAGAAATGAACCCATATGTCTTGCGCGACTATATGTAAACATTGCATCGTCTGACAAAAATGGTGCGCAGGCTAGACGTACACTAGATCGTATTGCCCATAGTATCTATAAACATAACACGAAGGAAAAATCATGAGAGTTACTTCAGTGATATTGTTTTTGACTCTTAGTGTTATAAGTGGTTGTACTTCACAGCTTTCGTCAGGCGGAGAAGACATTGAGTATCTCAAAAACCTCCAAAGTAATGGACAAAGAATAGAGAGCAAGCCTCTTCTGCCACTTGCTCCTGGAAATTACTGGGAAATGACTGCAATCAGTGAGAAAAACAAAACAAAAGATAAAATCGAGGTTGTCGGTCCTATCCAAGTTGCGAGGAAAAATGGCCTGCTCGTCAAGCTTCTTAGGAACGGTTCACTGTGGCGTCAAGAGGTTTATCGCAATGACGCAACAGGGATTTGGCTTATGGCTTTTGGTGAAAAACAAGTAGATCTTCTGCAACTCGATCCTCCCATGCGTTTGCTTGCTTCCTCCTTTCATGAAGGTGATGAAATAAATTGGAAAGGAAATATTCTTTTTAAATCAAAGCGATACGAAGCAACAGGGTACTGCCGTGTTACTTCTTTAGAAACTCTTCAAACTCAAATGGGTAGATTTCAAGCCTACCGACTTGATTCCGTAATTTCTATGATTCGTCCTAATGATATTACTCTTCATTTCCCCTCTGTCCGTTGGCTCTCTCGGGACATTGGCTTCATACGACGAAGCTATGCCGATGATGGACGACCAGCAGTTCAAAATTTAGAACGCTACATGATACGAGGAGAATAGAAAAATGGACAATCTTCAAAATTTATGGGATTTACTTAAGTCGCAAAAATACTGGTGCTTTCTGTTTTTAATTTATTTGACAGCTTGGATTATCCCCTTTCATTGGATGGAAGATTTCTGGCAGTATCATTACTCTCTGTTAGCAGCCCAGCCATTTGTTTTGCCTGGGTTTCTCTTCATACTTTGGGGACGCAGACAACTAATCGCTACCTCGTGGATAAAGATTAACCATGAGGAAAAACGAAATCCTAAAAAAATCCCATCAGGAAGCCTAACACTCTTAATTATCGGATGTATACTCTATTTTTTTGCGCATTTTTCCCGACTAGCATTGGCAGGAATTTTAGGGCTCGTACTAATTCTCCTTGGTATAATAGTACGGATATATAGTAGGAAAATATTACGTCCTCTTATGCCTCCAATTTTGTTTTTATTAGCTATAGTTCCTTGGCTACCCGAAAGCATTATTGGACAACTTGAAAAGTTGTTCCAGCGCATCAGCATATTATTAATCCAACAGATATTTATCCGTACAGGAAATAGTGTAATAATTAACGGAGATGCACTTGTTATAAACTATGGCACAATACCTCTACCTTTTGGCATTTCAGGTAGCCAAGGTTTTTTTTCAGCCATTCTTATATTCTGGGGTTATGGACTTTATCATTTATATAAAACGTCTAAGATATTTTATCAAATCCTAGTTGGGTGTATAGCCACATCAATAATCTATCTAATGCGTTTCGTATTGGTTTGTTTTTTCTCATCTGGAAATCCAAATATAGCAGCTTTTTTCGCAAATACAAACTCATGGATAATAACATTCGTCGGCATTTCACTAGGTTTTCTTCTCATTAAATATATTCCTCCGTTCCGGATACCTTCATGGATTCAACCACTTGCACTTAAGGTTAAAATGACAAGTAATGCCATACAACGCCCTATTGATAAAGCTATTACGAAATCTTTCTCTTTTGGGACAGCATTAGGTGGATTTATAAATCTAATTTTTCATCCTCTTATCTGGACTTTTGATAAAACAGTCCCTCTTTTTGTTAAAGTAGGACAATGGGTGGGTAGAACTAATCGTAATCTTGATTCTCGATTGCGAAAAGCGGATCGAGTCCGGGCACAGCGTAAGAAAAATAAGGGTAGGTAGGTAGCTTTAACATGAACAAACGACTCTTTATTCAACTGTCAACCATTGTCGGAGTGACAGCAGCACTGAGTCTTTTTTCGCAAAAAAGACTAGAGTGGGCTGGTGGTTGGTTCCCAAATATCTCAACCACCATTGGTTCCTGGGAAGGGATAAATCAGCCGGTATCTCAGGAAACACTCTCTATTCTGGGGTTTCCTCGTGCATCAAGCGTTGAGTTCTCAAATGGCACAGGAGACTCCGTCCTTGCGACATTGGTTACGGCTGGCCCCTTCGAGAACTTTCATGACCCGACGGTCTGTGTCGGTGGTACGGGGGTCTGGGAATTTACATCTCTAAAAGAATTCCCTCTTGACGGCCCTGGAAGTGCCACCGTACGCGCGATGATCTTTCGGAAACGTAGTGAACCTAAAGTGCGTATTATCATGTACTACTGGCAGCAAGGCCGTGATGGTTATACCACCAGCGAACCAATGATGGGAAACTTTCGTGATTTACCTGCACGCCTTCGAACAGGCTATGGTGCACTTGTGTTAGGACGTCAATCTGTAATTCTTCGCATTTATGCAGCATTTAATGAAGAAGAAGATTCAACAGGACTGAATGCTCAGCGTGGAGTCCACGAAATTTCGCGTAATATCTATAGAGATCTACTAAAGATGGGGAAATCAGGCGAATGAAACACCATTATTTTCTACTGATGTGCTTTATTCCACTACTTACAAGCTGTAAAAACGTTAGGATTGCAAGCGGTGCAGACGATAGTTTTATCCATCTCCCCGATGAAATCAATACGAAACCTACACCTCCGAAAAAATCATTGTTTCCAACACCCGTTGGTGGATACTGGATCTATCGTCTGGTTAATACAAAGGGAGAGCAAGAAAAAGTAGTCGTTCAACCGAGTCGAGGTGCGGAAACTGCCGTTCTTGCAAGTGCTCAAATCTCAGGCAAACCCCGGGAAGAACTCTTTAAAATTACACCCCAAGAGATTACTCATCTCTCGTCGTCTGGAGGGAATGATAAAGTCACGATGAAACCTCCGATGCCTCTGCTACAATTTCCCTTAAATTTTGACAAGTCAATTACCTGGCAAGGAGGAGTGCTACTCAGAGACTCCCTTGTCCCGAGCAAAGGCCACTCTCGCTTAAAGGCAATTGAGAAAGTAACCGTCCCAAGAGGGACATTTACGGCTTATCGCGTGGACTCCATTCTCGAGACAACGACATCGGGAGGGACGAGCACCTACTGGACCACCCGCTGGTTTGCTCCTGGTGTTGGCATGGTTAAGGTGCGCTACATCGTCCATAATCCTAACCAACCGGATCAACTTTTTCTGAAAGAGCTTATAGACTACAAACTTTAGAACATTCGGCACGTTTCCTGCATAAGGTAGGAGATATGACAGTCAAACCCTGCGTCTCTGTTGTGGTTATTTTTTATAACCCTGGACGTTTTTTCACAGAAGCACTGGACTCTGTTCTTACGCAGACATTTACCGACTGGGAGCTTTTACTTGTCAATGATGGCTCCCAGGACGGTTCGACGGAGATTGCGCGGCAGTATGCACAGCAGCATCCCAGTCGCATCACGTACCTTGAGCATCCGGGTGGCCTCAATCGTGGTATGAGTGCAACCCGCAACTTGGGACTAGCCCATGCTCGCGGTAAGTACACGGCTCTGCTGGATGCGGATGATTTTTGGCTTCCCAATAAGCTTACCGAACAAGTCGAGCTCCTTGAGCGCTTCCCTGAAGCTGCTGCGGTATTTGGACGCAGTACGATCTGGCACTCCTGGTCGCCTGCTACCACCCAACCAGACTGGCTGAATCTCGGTGAGCTTCCGGCAGACCGCCTGATCTCCCCTCCCGAAATGCTCATCCACTGGCTCCATGATGAGAGCTTTCAGCCCTGCACCTCCGAGTTCCTGGCTCGAACTCACATCCTTCGTGAAGTCGGGGGCTGGGACGAGACTTTTAAAGGGCTCTATGAAGACAACGTGCTCTATACCCGATTGTTCACGAGATACCCAGTCTATGCGGCGACACATACCTGGAATCTTTACCGGCAGCACCCCGATAACTGCTGCCATCAAGCGATGGCAAGAGGCGAGTGGGCTCTGGGTAAAGCCAACCCTGCAAAACATAAAATTCTCCTCTGGATTCAACGTTTTTTGGACGACAATAAACTCAAGAATCCTGAAGTTGAAAAAGCGCTCTCGGATGCACTACTTCCGTTCAAGAATCCGGCGCTCTTTAACGTGCGCCAGTTTCCTCGCCGGGTCATAAATAAGCTACGGCACATCTTAGTGAGATAATCTTATGCAAACGCTCCATGAACGCTTCGCAGCCCAGGTCGTGCGAAACCCTGACGCCACTGCATTGACGTTTTCTGGCCAGTCGCTGACCTACACCCAGCTCGATGCGCGGGCCAATGCACTGGCACATCGCCTGATTATGGAAGGGGTCGCCCCGGACACCCTCGTGGCACTTTTGGTGAATCGTGGCTTTGAGATGGTGATCGGGATCTTGGGAATTCTAAAAGCCGGAGGTGCATATGTCCCCCTTGACCCCGCCTACCCCGCTGATCGTCTTGCCTTTCAGCTCGCAGACTGTGAGGCAAGCGTTCTTGTGACGCAAGCGGGCATGGCGCGTCCCGAAACCTCGGCAACGGCGGTCGAAGTTGGCTCCGACGAGCGATCTGATGCGCCAGGCAACCACGCCACAACGCAAAACCTTGCGTATGTCATCTATACCTCTGGCTCGACCGGCCAGCCCAAAGGGTGCCTTGTCGAGCACCGCAATGTCCTGCCCCTCTTTGACAACCCGGCATTTGCTGCCACGGAGCGCGATGTCTGGACGCTCTTTCACTCCTACGCCTTTGATTTCTCCGTCTGGGAGATCTGGGGGGCCCTGCTCCACGGAGGACGGCTCGTCATTCCCACAGACTCCGAGCGCCGTGCCGCCGATGCTTTTCATGCCTTACTTCGTCGTGAGGGCGTGACGGTTCTCAACCAGTCCCCGACGGCCTTCGCCCAGCTCATGGCCGCCGACGAAAACGCCCCCAAGCTAGACTCACTGCGCACGATTATTCTCGCGGCAGAGAAGCTCGAAGTGGCAAGCCTAAAGTCCTGGTTTGCACGCTATGGCGACCAAGCCCCCGCGCTCTGGAACCTCTATGGCATCACGGAGACTACCGTATTTGTGAGCTACCGGCGCATCCTCACTGCCGATACCGACTCTACCGTGAGCCCGATCGGCGTGGCGTTTCCGGGCTGGAACATGCACGTGGTCAATGGCGAGCTCTGGGTCGGTGGTTTGGGCGTTACCCGTGGCTATCTCAAGCGCCCCGAGCTAACGGAGGAACGCTTTGTCTGCTACCAGGGCCAGCGAGTCTATAAATCGGGAGATCTCGTCTCGGTGCTCCCCAACAGTGAGCTAGACTATATCGGGCGCTCCGATCTGCAAGTCAAGCTCCGTGGGCACCGGATTGAGCTGGGTGAGATCGAGGCTGCCCTCGTGCAGTTCCCCGGTGTTCGTGGGAGCGCGGTCGCCCTGCACGATGAGAAATTAGTCGGCTACACACTGGGCCAGAAGCCCGAGACGGCGGCTCTTACCACGTACCTACGAGAGCTGCTCCCTAGCTACATGGTGCCCACGGCATTTGTGCACCTTGAGAGCTTCCCCATGACGGTCAACGGCAAGCTGGATCGGCGAGCACTGCCTGCTCCGCCCTCCTCCCCCAGCCCCTCCTCCCGAGAACAACGGGAGGAGGGGAGTCCGTTGGAGAAAATCCTAGCGCTCTGGCAGCGGGTGATGGGAACCAGCGAAGTCTTGAAGGGCGACGATGTGTTCTTCGATATCGGGGGGCACTCGCTTCTCTTACCGATGGTGCGCGACGGGATCAAAGAGCTTTTTGATGTCGAGCTGAGCCTTGTCGAGCTGTTTGAGTATCCCAGTGCGAAGGCACTAGCAACGAGAGTTGCCCCCCCCGATAACAGGGGAGCTAATGTCTCCTCGCAAAATAGCCAGATTCGCGATAGAGCCACGCGACAACGTGAAGCAATCGCTCGACTTCGCCGACACTAAAGGCGGAGAGTTATGGACGAAATTCAGGGTATCGCGGTTGTGGGGATAACAGGGCGCTTTCCTGGTGCCCCTGATCTGGAGACATTTTGGCAAAATGTAAGCCAGGGGGTTTGCTCGCTAGAGCGCTTCGCCGCCACCGACGATCCCCACTATGTACCCGTGCGCGGCACCTTAGAGGGAGCCGAGGCGTTCGATGCGGGCTTCTTTGGCTTCCAGCCCCGTGAGGCCGAAGCCACCGATCCTCAGCAGCGTGTCTTTCTCGAAGCGTGCTGGAGCGCTCTGGAAGACGCGGGCTATGTCCCCGAGAGCTTCCCCGGCAACATTGGTGTCTGGGCGGGCATGAGCAACAACACCTACTGGCATCTGGTGCGCCAGAACCCTGAGCTAGAGCGCACTGCGGGTGCGATCACGGTGATGCTGGGCAACGAGAAGGACTATGTCGCGCTTCGGGTTGCCTACAAGCTTGGCCTACGCGGCCCGGCGATGGCGCAGAACACCGCCTGTTCTACCTCACTAGTCGCTGTGGTAAATGCCGTCAATGCGCTCCAGTCCTACCAGTGCGACATGGCGCTCGCCGGTGGCGTGGCGATCTACTCGCCGCAAGAGACGGGCTACACCTATGTTCCGGGTAGCATTCTCTCCCCCGACGGTTCCGTACACGCCTTCGATGAGAGCGCCAACGGCACGGTCTTCGGGTCAGGTGTGGGCGTGGTTGTCCTCAAGCGTCTCGAAGACGCGCTCAAAGACAACGATACCATCCATGCCGTGATCCGTGGCGCGGCAATCAACAACGACGGTGCCGACAAAGCAGGCTTCACCGCCCCGAGCATCTCTGGCCAGTCCGAAGTCATCGCCATGGCGCAGGCTCTCGCAGGAGACAGCGCCGACGAGATCAGCTACGTCGAATCGCACGGCACCGGCACCCCACTCGGCGATCCGATTGAGATTGCGGGACTCACCCGTGCGTTCCGTGAGACAACCGAAGCGACCCAGTTCTGCGCCCTCGGTACGCTCAAGCCCAATATCGGGCACCTCGATGTCGCCTCGGGCGTGGCCGGGCTGATCAAGACGATCCTTGCGCTCAAGCACCAGCAGCTTCCTCCCGCGATCAACTTTAACAAGCCCAACCCCAAGATCGAGTGGGCCACCAGCCCCTTCTTCGTCAATACGGAGCTGTGCCCCTGGCAAACCGAGCCGCGAATCGCCGGGGTCAGCTCGTTTGGCTTTGGCGGCACCAACGCCCATGTGGTGGTGAGTGAAGCACCTCTCCTCCCCCCCCAGCCCCCGTCCAACGGGCGAGCCTTGCTCACCCTCTCCGCACGCTCCGAAGCTGCCGTTGAAAACGCGGCAGCGAACTTGGCGCAGCACTTGGAGAAGCACCCCGAGCTCTCTCTGACGGATGTTGCATACACGCTCCGGGTCGGGCGGCGGGAGTTTGCCCATCGACGCGCGGTGAGTGTCGCCGATCACGCCGATGCGATTGCGGCGCTTACGGACAAGAAGCGCGGAGCATGGGGCAAGGCTATCGAGAGTCCGTCCGTGGTCTTTCTGTTCCCTGGCCAAGGCGCGCAGAGCTGCGGTATGGGCAAGCAGCTCTATGAGCGCAGTGACGAGTATCGCGCCGCGGTAGACGAGTGCGCCGAGATTCTTAAAGCGCCACTCGGCCTCGATATCCGCGAGATCATCTTCGGCAACGACGAAGCCGCGCTCAGCCAGACTGCCATTACGCAGCCCGCGCTCTTTGCGATCGCCTACGCCTCAGCGAAGTACTACGAAGCACACGGAATCACGCCGAGCGCCCTGCTGGGCCACAGCCTTGGGGAGTATGTCGCGGCGCATCTGGCGGGGGTGTTCTCGCTCACCGATGCACTCACGATTCTTGCTGAGCGGGCGCGGTTGATGCAGAGCCTTCCTGGTGGAGCCATGCTCGCCGTCCGCCTGCCCGAGTCCGAGGCGGCTCCTCTCTTTGAACAATTCGGGCTCTCGCTGGCAGCTGTGAATGGCCCACAGCTCTGTGTGGCCTCTGGGACATTTGAGCAGATCGAAGCACTTGAAGCGACGGGAGTTGCAGGTAAGCGACTCAAGACATCACACGCCTTCCACTCCACAATGACCGAGCCGATTCTCGAGGAGTTCGAGCGCTACGTGGCATCCGTGCCACGCCATGCGCCCACACTCCCCATTGTCTCGACCCGCACAGGAACCTGGCTAACCACAGACGACGCGATGTCGCCGCGCTACTGGGCCGAGCAGCTACGCCATGCGGTGCGCTTCGATAACGCTCTCTCGGTCTTGGTTGCCAACCCAAGCCACATCTTTGTGGAGTGCGGACCGGGGCGCATCCTCACAACGCTGGCAAAGCAGCGCCCAGAGAAGCCACGCACACTCACTACCGACGACGACCCTCTGGCCCAGCTCTGGGCTGCTGGAGCAACACTGCCCGAGCCGACGCCCGCCCGCCGCGTCGGGTTGCCAACCTATCCCTTTGAGCGCCAGCGCTACTTTGCCGAGCCGAAACAAACCGAAATCACCCACGAAATCACGACGCCTATGTCCACACAAACCGCCCCCGACCGAAAACCCCGCCTGCTCGCCGAGATTCAGGAGACCCTCTCCGACCTCTCGGGCATGAACGCCAGCGAGATCGCCACCGATGCCAGCTTCTCTGAGCTGGGTTTTGACTCTCTGTTCTTAACACAAGCCGCACAAGCCCTCGCTAAGCAGTTTGGGGTAAGCCTCGCCTTCCGCCAGCTCATGGAGGAGCTCTCGACACCCGCCGCGCTGACAGGCTACGTGGATGGCTTGCTGGCTCCCGAGCTTGCTCCCAGTCCGCAGCCCGCACTCACTGAACCCACCCCGGCTTCGTTCGTTCCTCACTTCGCCGACCCTCCCTTGGCTCAAGGGAGGGTGGATGCGAGTTTTGCGAGTAGCCGGGTGGGTTCAGGTGTAGAGTCCCTCGTCGCCCAGCAGCTCGCCATTATGCAGCAACAGCTAGCCTTATTGTCGGGTGGCGTGGTGACGGCCCAAACCGTTCCTGTCGCGGTACCAGAGCCTGCCAAGCCGACGCTGAATATCGCATCTGCGCCCAATATCCCTTCGCTTGCCGAAGGGGTCGGCAGTGGAGCGAGGAACGAGCGCAGCGCGCCGGGGGATGCAAATACCAACCACGGGCCATTCCGTCCGATCCAGAAGACCGCCACCGATGCGTTCACGCCACAACAAAAAGCGCATCTGGCGGAGCTGACGGCGCAGTACCTCGCCAAGACCCAAAAATCCCGTGAGTACACGATCCAGCACCGGCAGAAACTCTCCGATCCGCGTGCGGTGGCGGGGTTCAAGCCGTTCTGGAAAGACCTGATCTACCCGATTGTCGCCAAGAGCTCCAAGGGAAGCCAGATTGTCGATATCGACGGCAATACGTATGTCGATATGACCATGGGCTTTGGGCTGAACTTCTTTGGACACGGGCCCGATTTTCTGATCGAAGCCGTGAAGAAGCAGCTTGATTTAGGAATCGAGGTCGGGCCGCAGTCGCCGCTGGCAGGCCCCGTGGCGGAGAAGCTCTGCGCCTATGTCGGGGCCGAGCGGGCGATCTTCTGCAACACGGGCTCCGAGGCGGTCATGGCCGCGGTCCGCGCCGCACGCACAGTCACGGGCCGCGATAAAGTAGTCATGTTCTCCGGGGCCTACCACGGGGTCCACGACGAAGTCTTGGTGCGGGGCAATGGCCGTGGCAAGTCGTTCCCCATCGCGCCGGGGATTCCCAACTCGGCGGTGAGCGAGACGATTATTCTGGAGTACGGCTCCGACGAAGCGCTCCAGACGATCCGTCAGCGCGCGGGGGAGATCGCAGCCATCTTGGTCGAGCCGGTGCAGAGCCGTCACCCCGACCTGCGCCCCTATGAGTTTGTCAAGACGCTCCGCTCGCTGGCCAGCGAGCATGAGATCGCCTTTGTCTTTGATGAGATCGTCAATGGCTTTAGACTAGGCCGCCGTGGCGCGGCGGGTGTCTATGAGATCGAGCCGGACATGCAGACCTTTGGCAAGATCCTGGGGGCGGGCATCCCGATTGGCGCCCTCACAGGGAAAGCCAAGTTCCTCGACGCCTTCGATGGTGGGCAGTGGGAGTACGGTGATGACTCGTTCCCATCGGTGGGGATGACATTCTTCGCGGGGACGTTTGTCCGCAATCCTATCGCCATGGCCGCCGCCAACGCCGTGCTGGATCGCTTGAATGCCGACCCCAATATCGCCGAGCGGATCTCGGCTAGGGGCGAGCAGTTCGGGGCGAAGCTGGAGGCCATCCTCAAGAAGTGGGGCGTCCCCTTCCCGCTGGAGCGCTTCCGCTCGATGTTCTATCTCAATACCCACGGCGCGACAGTGGGTGGCCTGCTCCACTTCCACCTGCGGCTGCGCAACGTCCATATCTGGGAGAACCGTCCATCGTTCCTGTCCACGGAGCACACTGATGCGGACCTAGACTTTATCCTTGATGCCTTCGAGCAGTCCTGCGCCGCCATGGCAGACGCAGGCTTTCTAACGCCGCCCGCACCGGTGACACTTCCCACGACGCCGCAGCAGCGCGAGGTCTGGCTAGCAGCCCACGAGAGCGAGACCGCATCACTGTCCTACAACGAGTCGATTGGAGTGCACCTCGACGGAGACTTGGATACCGAGAAGCTCAACCAGAGCCTCCAGCGCATTGTCGAGCGGCACGATGCCCTCCGTGCTAGCTTTAGCGAAGATGGTACCACGCAGACCATCGCCCCCTCGCTGACTCTCGATGTCCCGATAACAGAGACGGATGAGGCTGGGCTTGCACAGCTCCAGAAAGACGAAGCATCTCACCCTTTTGACCAGGCGCACGGGCCGCTTTTGCGGGCCCGGCTCGTGCGCTTAACTTCCCCCCTACCCCCCGCCGGGTACCCTCTGGGTGGGGGGGACAATGAGGAATTACCTTGTCTCCCCCCCGTTGGACGGGGGCAGGGGGGGGATCGACATGTTCTGCTTTTGACGGCGCATCATATTATCTGCGACGGCTGGTCGTGGGCAGTGGTGCTGGATGAGCTTGCCAAGGGCATGGCGGGTAAGCCCCTACCCGCCCCCTACAGCTTTATCGAGTTCGCCCAGAAGCCCCGCAACGACTTTGATCTCACCTGGTGGAAGGCGCAGCTCACGACGGGTGACCTCACGCCGCTCGCACTCCCCACCGACCACGCCCGCCCCGCAGTCTTTACCTACCGTGGCGACCGTATCCACCGTATTCTCCCTGAGAGCCTGGTAGCACCGCTCCGCAAGTTCTCGGGCAAGCAAGGTGCGACTCTTTTTGCAACCCTCTTCACCGCCTACGAGACCCTCCTGCACCGCCTCACGGGCCAGAGTGAGCTCGTGATCGGTGTGCCCTCGGCGGGCCAAACGACCGTCGAGACCGACGCGCCTCTCGTGGGCCACGCCGTCAATCTCTTGCCCATCCGTGTTGCAGGCGATGGCGTATTTACCGAACTTCTTTCAGGGCGCAAGCGGCAGATTCTCGATGCCTTCGACCATAGAGACTGCACCTTTGGAACTCTGGTCAGCGCCCTGAACCTGCCCCGCGACCCGAGCCGCAACCCACTGATCTCGACCACGTTCAACCTAGAGCGCACTGGTGGCGGCGACTTGGGCTTCGTCGGTCTTAGCAGCCACATGAGCAAAGCCCCCCGTGTCGCCTACCAGTTCGAGCTGGGCTTTAACTTAGTGGACGATGGCAAGACAATTGAGGTGGAGGCGAGCTACAACACCGATCTCTTCCTCGCCGAGACTATCACGCGCTGGCTGGCCCACTTTGAGACGCTTCTTGAAGGCATTCTGGCGCAGCCTGAGAGCGAGATCGCCACGCTTCCCCTGCTCATGCCTACCGAATCTGCACAGCTCACAACTTGGGGCGATGGTGGAAAAGTGGGACGAAGCTTTGCACCGCTCGCAACACTCTTCACCGAGCAAGTCACGAAAACGCCAGATGCCGTCGCCGTCACCGACGGCACGCAGTCCCTCACCTACGCCGAGCTGAAATTGAGCGTCGATACGCTTGCCGCACAGCTCCGGGAGTTGGGAGTACAGCACGGTCAAGGCGTCGCCATCGAGCTTCCTCGGTCGCTCCAGACCATTACGAGTGTTCTGGGAGTTCTGAGTGCCGAGGCGTTCTATATTCCCATAGACCCCACCTACCCCGACGAGCGCCGCGAGTGGCTGCGCAATCATAGTGGTGCAGTCGCAGTGATTGAGCCCTCCTCCACAGCCCTCCTCCCAAACGCCCAGAGGGCACCCGGAGGAGGGAAGAGCGAAGCGGAGGGAGGAGGGTTGGCCGCCCTCCTCTACACCTCGGGCTCCACGGGCACGCCGAAGGGCGTGCAGGTCGCGCAGAAGGCTATCGCACGGCTCGTCAAAGGCGCCGACTGGCTGGAGTTTGGCAACCAAACCTTTCTGTTCCATTCTGCCTTCGCCTTTGATGCGACGCTTCTGGAGATCTTTGGGCCGCTCCTCAACGGCGGCACACTGGTGGTTGCTCCTGAGGGGCCGCTGACCCTCTCAGAGCTGGGGGAGACGGTGCGTAAAAACAACGTCACGACGCTCTGGCTCACGGCGGGGCTATTCCATGCGCTGGTAGACAGTGGCCTCTCGGACTTTACGGGGGTTCGGCAGCTTCTGGCTGGCGGTGACGTGCTCTCAACGCCGCACGTGTCAAGGGCAATACAGGCACTCCCCCAGACGCGCCTCTTCAATGGCTACGGACCGACGGAGAACACGACATTTACCTGTGTCCATGCCATCACGGAGGCCGACACGCAGGGCGTGAGCATTCCGATTGGCAAGCCCATCACGGGCACCACCGTTCGGATTCTCGATGCCAACAGGCAACCCTGCCCGATTGGGATTGTCGGGGAGCTCTGCACAGGCGGCGATGGCCTCGCCCTCGGCTACCACAACGATTCCGAGCGCACGACGGAGACGTTTGTCGAGGTGCGTGGCGAGCGCCTCTATCGCACGGGGGACCTGGCACGCTGGCAACCCAACGGCTGCATAGAGTTCCTCGGCCGCGCCGATGCACAAGTCAAGATTCGCGGGAATCGTGTCGAGCTAGGGGAGCTTGAAGCAGCCCTCTGTCGTCTCCCTGGCGTCCACGAAGCTGCCGCCCTCGCCCCCACAGATACCCACGGCAGCCGCACTCTGGTTGCCTATGTGGTAGCTGAGGTGGAACCAAACACACTAAAGCAAGCCCTCCAGCTCGCACTTCCACCCTACCTTGTTCCGTCCACGATTGTCTCCGTAGACGCGCTGCCACTCAATGCAAATGGCAAAGTAGATAAAGCAAAACTCACTCTCATCAACCCTCTTCCTAGCGAGGTACGAGCGCCACAGGAAGAGGGTCGGCGAAGCCGGGGAGATGGCCAAGGCGGGGTGGGTTCAGTCGGAAAACTAGAAGCCCTGTTCGCCGAAGCCCTCGGGCTAGAGTCCGTCGCCCCCGACGATGACTTCTTCGCTCTGGGCGGTGACTCACTCAAAGCCATTCGCCTCTTCGCCCGAATTGAGACGGAGTTTGGCAAGCGCCTCCCGCTCTCGGCCCTCTTTGCAACCCCCACTCCCAATGGAATCGCGGCACGAATTGCCCCTCTTCCCACGAGCGTGCGAGCCGTTGGGGAAGAGGGGACGGCGAGGAACGAGCCGGGGGAGATGGCGCGCGGCACGCTCGTCCCTATCAATCCTAAAGGCAGCCGCACGCCGCTCTTTCTGATCCATCATGTCCAGGGGATCGTCGTGCTCTACCAGGATCTCGCCAAGCACCTCGGAGACGATCAGCCGGTCTTTGCCATCGAGGCGGCGGGTATGGACGGTGAGACGGAGCCCCACGAGTCTATGTGCGCCATGGCCCAAGACTATGCTGCGCTGATTCGCCAGCAATACCCGGACGGCTCCTATCGTCTTGCGGGGTTCTCGTCCGGTGGAATTGTCGCGCTGGAAGTGGCACGTGTGCTTCGAGGCAACGGGCATGTGGTAGAGTTTGTCAGCATGTTCGACAGCTACGCCCCCGAGTACCACCGCCAGAACCCAGAGTTCACCAACCCCGAGACCACCAAGCAGCGGCTCGCGGCCCACTTTAATATGTTCCGCAAGCTCGACACCAAGAGCCAAGGCGAGTATCTGAAACGTCGCCTTCAGAAAGTGCAGGATCGGCTGAAACCTATGGTAAACGCCGAGCCGGAGCAGGCGTTCTGGGAGGCACTAGGTCGGGTTCGTCAAGCACAAGAATCGGCGATCCATGCGCACTTCCCAGAAGTCTACAATGCCCCTGTGACTCTGTTCCGAGCACAAGAGCACAGTGAGCCGTGGGATGCGCACCTGTTCTGGGGTGAGGTACTTCCGCAGGTCGAGATCTGCGATATCCCCGGCGACCATCATCTTTTAATCCAGGAGCCGTTTGTCAAGACCCTCGCGGAGGAGCTAACCCAGAGGCTCGCCCCCCCGACTCTACGACTTATCCAGGCAGCATGACACCGCTAGAGGCACCGGAGGGAGTGGTGGTCTGGCAGCTTGAGCTGGACAGGC
>NZ_CBAYMC010000095.1:0-15381 GCF_964826245.1 Armatimonas sp.
TCGCCTGGCAGCGGGCCGCGGCGCAGCCCGTGGAGTCCATCTGGGTGCGCCGCGCCAAGGAGCGCTTAGAGGCCAGCTAGTCTAGAACCGACGGCCACCTCCCCGCTGCCTGAAATCCTTGGGTAGGTGCCCCCAACGCGACGGCGGCGCTTGTTTCTCAAATTTGCACGGGTGTGAGAAAAGTGATACAGTAGCCCTTGCGCCTGGCGGTCGGATATCGTCGGGTTTTGCTTTGAAAGGACACGACTATCATGCGCGAAGGAATCCACCCGGACTACCGCCTTGTTGTTTTTAAAGATGCTTCCAGTGAGTTCTCGTTTCTTGCAGGCTCCACCCTCAAGACTGAGCGAACCACTACCTGGTCTGACGGAAAAGAGTACCCTCTCTACGTCGCAGAAATTACCTCCGACACCCACCCGTTCTTCACCGGAAAACAGAAGATCCTGGACACCGAAGGTCGTGTCGAGAAGTTCATGCAAAAATACGGCATGAAGAAGAAGTAGTTTATGTCAGATTTGTATGGGGGCCAGGCAGTCATCGAGGGCGTGATGATGCGCGGCCCCCATCATTTCGCCGTCGCCGCTCGTCGTGCCAACGGCGAGATCGCAATCACCTGCGAGGCAGTCCCCTATCAGAATCGTCCCGCATGGCAAAAGCTTGCCTTCCTCCGAGGGGTATTTGGGATTGTCGGAGCCATGCGCCTGGGAACCCGCTCCTTGTTGTGGGCCGCCAAGATCGCTGAAGAAGAGATCGCGGAGACGGACAAGCCCTCTGGTAAAGTGATGGATGTCGTGCTCGGGAGTACGGTGGTTCTGAGCCTAGCACTGGCGATTTTTTTCAAGACCCTCCCCCAGATTCCCATTCAGTTTGCCAAGAATGCCGGCTGGCCTGCCTGGCAGATTATCTTAATGGACTTCACGATCCGCGTGGTCTTTATCACCGGCTACTTGCTTCTGATAGCACGGATGAAGCATGTCTTTCGGGTTTTTCAGTACCACGGGGCCGAGCACAAGGCGATCAACGCTTTAGAGGCAGGCAAAGAGCTCACGGTTGAGAATGTCCGGGCAGCCAGTCGCCTACACCCGCGCTGTGGAACGTCGTTTTTGTTTGGACTCATCGCGCTCTCTGTCTTAGCGATGTCCTACTTCAATATCAACAACAATGTCCTCTGGCAGCGCATCTTGATCCAAGTCGGTCTTCTGCCCGTGATGGCGGGCGTGATGTTTGAGATCCTGCGCCTTGGAGGCAAGTTCCGCAACAATGCTGCCGTCGCCACTCTCTCCACACCGGGGCTCTGGACTCAGTATCTCACCACCCGCGAGCCCGATGACAGCCAGATAGAGGTCTCGATTGCCTCACTAAAGGCGGCGATGGCTGCTGAAAATGGAAGCGTTGCAGAGGCTAGAAACGCGGCGGAAACGCAGACCGGGTAGCATAGACGCATGCCCGCTCACTCAGAACGCATGGACTGGTCTCCGGAGATCACCTATGTCATTGGCCACCAGCGCCCCGATACGGATGCCATCGCTTCGTCTCTTGGCTACGCCTGGTTTCTCACGCAGACCAACTCAGAGCGCTCGTTTCGAGCGGCTCGCGCAGGGCAGCCTTCGGAGCAGGCACGCTATGCCCTGAGCCGTTTTGGGCACGACTCTCCCCTTCTTCTCCCGGAAGCCTCCCCAACATTCGGGCATATTCTTCAGCGCACCCCGGCAGTTGCAGCTTCCGCCCCGCTCACCGAGGCGCTTGCCCAGCTTGCCGCGGGGGAGAGCGCCGTTCCGATCACCCAGCCGGGGGGCAAGCCCTGCGGTCTCGTCTCGCCACTCGCACTGGCGCGGGCTCTCGCCGCCGGGAACCTTGAAAATCGCACCTGTGGCTCACTGGCTGAGGTCGTGCCTCTGGTGCGTCAGCGGGATCGGCTCTCGGATCACAAGGGAACCCTCCTGCGTGCGGAGGCCAGCCGCTTTATAGTACAAGACGATCTCGGGCGCTATTTGGGCCTCGCGGCGCAGCAGCAGCTCCTTCACCCCCCCCGTGCCCGACTGATTCTGGTGGATCATAACGAGCTCGGCCAGGCGGTTCCGGGTGCCGATGAGGCGGAGATCGTAGGGGTTTTAGATCACCATCGTCTGGGAA
The DNA here is from genome assembly GCF_964826245.1 of Armatimonas sp. Classification (NCBI taxonomy): domain Bacteria; kingdom Bacillati; phylum Armatimonadota; class Armatimonadia; order Armatimonadales; family Armatimonadaceae; genus Armatimonas; species Armatimonas sp. Next base: position 2,134 of record NZ_CBAYMC010000095.1, read on the forward strand.
ACCCACCCACTCCTGCCCCGATTCCCTTTGTGGTAGACCCCGTGGGCAGCACATCTACCCTGGTTGCGGAGCAGTGCCGGAGCCGTCGGATCACGCCGCCCCGTGCGCTGGCCGGAATGCTGCTCTCAGGGATTCTCTCGGACACGCTGGTTTTTCGCTCCCCGACCAGCACCCCCCGCGATGAAGTGATGGCGCAGTGGCTCGGCGGCGTGGCACAAGTGGACGTCGCGCTCTACGGCGAAGAGCTTCTTCGCGCCGCGCCGGGGCTCTCGTCGCGCACCGCAGAGGATATCGTGGACTCGGACCGCAAGACCTACGTGATGGCCCAGCAGCTCGTCAGTATCGGCCAAGTGGAGGTCAGTAGCCTGCGCGAGCTTCCCGAGCGCCAAGAGGAGCTGCTCGATGCCATGACCATCCGCCGCGTCCGAGAGGGCCACGCGCTGGTCTGCCTGATGGTCACCGATGTGATCGAGGGCGTGAGCCGCCTGCTCGTCGTCGGTGAGCGCACGATGGTGGATCTGCTCCCCTTCGCCCGCCTCAGCCTGACGGAGTTCGATCTAGGCCACGTCGTCTCGCGCAAAAAACAGCTCGTCCCCACTCTTCAGGCTAGTATCGAACAGTAAGCTCTCCTGTAGCAGTGCGGCGAAGTCGGGCTCGCTCTCCAGCATGTTTCACCTCCAGGATCGTTCGCAGGGCACGCTGGTGCTTAAGCCAGCGCTGCTCCGGCGTTAGCTTCAGGTTCTCGCGAAGGAGCGACAAATCCACCCCGTTTTCGTCCTGATCGCCGTACGGGTGGGCCGCAAGCCACGCCAGCACTTGCTCCTGTGAGTTGGTTTCCATACGCTGATTGTATCCCACCACGTATGGGGTTGTCGGGCCGTTTTAGGGCGGGCCCATTGATGGGTCTGCTGCGACCGATATATCCTACCGACCCGCCGTGCTGTACTTGACATTCTGTAGGATCTTAAGCTGGTAGAGCGTCAGCGTCACCAACACGAGGCCCATCATCCAGGCGGCGGCGGTGGCGTAGCCGAACTTGAGGTACATAAACGCGTTGTACCAGATCTCCAGCCCGATGGTGTGGGTGGCGTAGTCGGGGCCACCGGCGGTCTGGACGAGCACGGGCTCCATGATCTTAAACGCGCCGATGGTCGCGCCGACGAGGTTGATGAGAATCAGCGGCGAGAGGGTTGGGAGGGTGATGCGCCAGATTTTCGTGAGGACGCCCGCGCCGTCTAAGTCCGCCGCTTCGTACATCTCGTCGGGGATGCCTTGCAGGGCGGCCAGATAGATAATGCTCCCCGGCCCGGCTCCCGCCCAGATCAGCGGCAAGACGACAGCGAACTTGGCCTGCGCGGGGTCTTGGAGCCATTTTTGCGGCTCGATATGGAAAATTGCCAGCAGCGAGTTGGCAAAACCCTGCGGGCTGGCGTCGAAGAACTGCTTCCAGAGCATCGCCACAATCACGCTGGTAGTGACGGCGGGCAGGTAGTAGAGCATCCGGTAGATCACCTTGCCCTTAGGGATCTCATTGAGCATCAGGGCGAGGATAATCGGGAGCGCAAAGCCCAGTGCAAGCAGCCAGCCGGTGAAGGCGAAGGCGTTGAAGAAGCCCTTCCAGAAGGTCTCCTGGGTCGCGGCCTCGATAAAGTTGTCCAGCCCGATCCACTTGGAGTCGCCCAAGATACGGTAGTCCTGGAACGCCATCAGCATGCCCTTGAGCAGCGGAAAGTACGCCCAGACCGATACCGAGAGCAACGCCGGGAGCATAAATGCCCACGCCGAGAGATGTACTTTGAGAGGAAGCTTTCCGACCGAGACGGTCGTGCGCTGCCGACTTTGCCAGGCCAGTAAGAGCGCTCGCCCAACGAGCCCGGTGAGGAGCAAGACAATCCCGCCAGCGATCACACTGGCAACGCTTCGGCGCTGCGCCACCGTGGCAGGGTCGGCGTAGTTGAGCAGCTTGGAGTTGACTTTCGCCTCCGCCGCACTCAGAATCTGCTTAATGGGACGGTCGGGGTAGAGGGTCGCCTGGTCCAGCGGCTCGTCCAACAGCTTGTAGATAAACGCCATGTTCGGCCCCGCAGGCTCCGGTTTCCCTGAGGCGAACAGCGACTCTTGGGAATCTAGCCAAGGCCGCGCCGAGGCGGTGATAAACTCCTCATAGCCCCACTTTTTCAGCTCTTTGGGATTCACCAGCTGCCCGAGCCCGTTCTCCACATACGCCTGCACACGAATCTTGCTGGCTTCTTCGCTGGCCATGAAGTTCACAAAGTCGTAGCAAGCTTGCAGCTTACGCTCGTCTTTGACCGATGCGTTCACGCCCCACATCGAGGCATTGAGCTCGTTGCCACGCAGCCCCGTCGGGCCTTTGGGCAGCGGTGCGATCCCAATCAGCGACGGGTTCAGGTCAAAGCTGTTCATGTTGGTCAGGTCGTCGCTCTGGTAGCTAAACCACATCGCCAGCTTCCCCGCCGAGATGTCCTGCGAGCGCGTCGTAGACTTGGTGCTCACCCCCTTGGTGGTCATCAGCTTCCGGTAGAACGCCAGCGCTTTCTCCCCCGCCTCAGAGTTAAAGGCCGCGACATACTGCCCCTCCGAGGTCTTTTTGGTGACATCGCCGCCTGCCTGGTAGAGAAAGTTCAGCCAAAAGTAGCTCGCATCCGACGGTGGGAACGTGAAGCCCCACTGGCCTTTTTTCTCGTCGTAGAGCTTCTGACAGTAGGTGTAGAACTCGTCCCAGGTCTGCGGTGCCTGGTTCGGGTCGAGCCCCGCCTCGCGGAAGAGATCTTTGCGATAATAAAGCGCCTGCACAAACTGAGCGTAGGGCACAGAGTAGACATGACCGTCAATGTCCAGCTCTTTCTTGAGATTCGGGTGCACTCGGGTGAGGGTGTCCGGGTACTTGGTGAGCAATCCGTCCAGCGGCTGCAAGAACCCCTGCCCGACATACTGCCGCATGAGCCGCATGTTCACGTAGACGATATCCGGGGCAGTGCCTCCGGCGTAGGCCATGAGAATCCCGGACTCTGCCGCCGGGCCTTGAATGCTCAGCGACGTAAACCGCTCTAGCTTGATCTCCGGGTGCTTCTTCGAGAACGCCTCAAAAACCGTACGACGGGCACGATCAAATGGTGCCGTCGAGTTCGGGTCGGGAATCCCCCACGATGAGTAGGCTCCTCCCACCTTCAGCACAATCGGCTCGGTCTGTGCCCGCGCCACGGCTGCACAGACCAATAAAAGTAAGCACCAGAAAATCCGCATGTGCTATTTTACCTTCTTCACGCCTCAGACTTCAGCCTTCCTCACGGGCGGTAGCGCCAGTCGGGGTGATTGGTGTAGGCCATGACTTCCTCGACAATCGAAAAGAGGGCTGGGTCGGTGCGCTGAAGCTGTTCACGGCTCCGGGGCTGGTGGACGTCAAAGTAGGCCTCGACACCCGAGACCCACTTCTCCAGACGTGCCTCGCCGAAAAGTACTCGGAGCCGGTTGTCCAAGGTCACGTCCAGCCGCTTGACCCGCAGCTCGTACTGCTGCCTATCCCGCTGCTTCTCGAACTCTGGGTCAGCGGGACGCGTGGCGGTAGCCAGATAGAAAACGCGAGCGAGTGTCCCCACCAGAGAAACGAGGCGATCTTCGGAGACTTCCAGGCGTTTGGGATCGGCTCCGGAAAGCGCTGCGGCTCCCTTGGGCAAGACCGCGAGATAGTAACCGTCGTTGATCAGTGCCTTGAGAATATCGTGGCGGTAGGTAAAGAGCTTACGAATCGTGTCGTTAGCCTTCAGGAGCGCTTTATCGCCGGTCTTTGCAACCCCGACCACCGGAAACTCACGGGCTAGCGTGAACTTGGTAAAAATCGGCGCAAACTTGAACTTTACCGGAGGGGCAATCACCGAAGGCTGGCGACGAACAGGGGTGTAGCGCCAGTCTTTTGAGTCTTTTACGCCCGTAAGCTTGAAGGTGTCCCGAACGAGTGCGAAGCCCTCTGGGTCGTACTTTTGCAGGAGCTCCCGCGTGCCAATCGGGCCATGGTTCCAGTTGTTGATGCGATTGCAGTTAAAGTAGCTCTGCGCAATCTCGCCCCAGTACTCGCCCGCGTTGGACGCGGCGTAGGTATTTTTCCAGAGCCCCTTTGCCAGAGCCGCTTTGTAGACTCCACTGAGCCGACCACGCCACATGGGATCAAGCCGCGAGAGAGCCGCGTCTATGGTGTGGCAGAACTCGTGGACCGCAATACTCTCATCATCGTAGCGATCCAGCGGCAGGTTGAGCAGGTTCTCCTCCCCAAAGCTGGTCACATCAAGGCCGCCTGTGCCGCGCACTCGTTCATTGAGGTAGGCAGGGTTTGGAGCGTTTCGATACTCTGGCATGTCGGTGTAGACCTGGTCTTTGCCAATCACGATCAGCCGTGTCCCAAAGGTCGCCATGGTCTCCAGAATATCGGGGCGTCCCGCCAGCAAGTGAGACACCAAAAAGTGGGTTCGCTGGAGCGCTGCATCGTCTACGACTCCTGCCGCCGCAATATGGAGCCCTTTGAGATCCACGTGTTTCTGGTAGAAGCGCCGCGCGGGCTCGCGATCTCTCTCACGAAATCCAGCAAAAAAGCTCTCGGGTGGCATGGTGACGCGTGGGGTTTGGCGCATTAGGAAACTCCTGCCAAGCGGCGCAGGTGATAGGCGCAGTTTTTACTACACGCCGCGCCATAGTGCTCTCGCACGTGGCATTTCTCGCAGACCTGGCCAGATTTCTTGCAATAGCCACAGGTAAAGTCTTCCGTCGCCGGGTCGCCGCAGTGGGGGCAGAGGCCATACTTTTGTGACGGCTGGAGCTTGCTATCCACCGCCACCCGATGGTCGAAGAGAAAGCACTCACCCTCAAACGCGCCGCCCTCGGGGAACTCGGCAAAGTAATTTAGGATGCCCCCGTCAAGCTGATAGACATTCTCGTAGCCCTTGTGCTCCAGGGTCAAGATGGCTTTTTCGCAGCGAATTCCCCCGGTGCAATAGATCAGAATCGTCTTGTCCTGCGGCAGTGGGTTGCTGTCAAGGTAGCCTGGAAACTCCGAGAACTTGCTGAGATTCGGGTCAATCGCGCCTCGAAACTTGCCGATTCGTGTCTCGTAGTCGTTGCGCGTGTCGAGCACAATGGTATTTTCGGTGTCTTGCAAGAGCGCATGCCACTCTTTGGGCGGCAGGTGCCGGTGCTGATCGGACGTCGGGAAAACTCCGGGAAGCTCTGCCGTCACGATCTCCTCGCGCACCTGAATCGTCAAGCGGCGAAAGGCGGGCTCCGGTGCAAAGGAGTCCTTGAACTTGAGCGTGGCAAGCTCCGGAATCTCCCGCAACGCAGCCTTAAACGCCACCAGCGACTCCGGCAGAGCACAAACTGTCGCATTGATCCCTTCCGTCGCTAACAAGATCAGCCCCTGGATCTCAAGAGACTCGCTGACTCTGAGCAGCTCTATTCGAAGCGCTTCGACGCGCTCCGGCTCCAGAGGGACAAATTTATAGAAAGCGGCAATGGCATAGGACATAGCGCCTCTATTCTACCGCCAACCTCTTGTGGGAGACTTCTTCCCTCAAAAGTGCAATACCAGATTTCCGATAGAAAGAAAACTAGTAATTTTCTCTAGAATCTTAGGAGCCTAAAAACCCAATCTACGGAGTGACGGCCATGAATATTCTGACAAGACCTTTGCTCACGCTCCAAACGGAAGATGACGAGCTGATCCCACTAGAGCTACCTGCTATTAGTCTGACAGGCAGACCGAAGTTAGTACAGGAGCTAGTCGCTGCGCTCCCAGAGAGTCTCTCTCTGCCACAGCAGAGGCTTGTCATCCAGAATATCCTGGAGCAAAAGGCCCACGTGGATCCCAGTACCCTCATAGGGGAAGTTGTCTGGAACAAGCGTGGGGCACTTCTTGCACTCCAGCATCTAGACGATGAAGAGCTGCGAGAGCAGGAGGCGATCACGGCAGAAATCGAGGTACTCTGGAAGCGCCGTGAGACCGTGCAGGAGACATTCTACCGGCGAGGCGAGGGACTCCGTAAGCAGATCGAAGAGATTGATGCTCTCCTCGCTTTTCTCGTTGAGGAGAGCTACTCAGAGCCCCTCCTAAAAGCGGCCTAAACCTACCAGGGAAGCTCGTCGGTGTAGGGAATCCAGATATTTTTGACTTGCGTCGCAGCCCGCAGAAACGCATCCTGGCGCGGGAGCGTACCGGGCTTGGGGCACCAGGTGCGCTTAAGGTTCCCCACGGAGGCCGCTTCTACCAGCGCAATACTCTCCCCAAAGTACCAGATTCCGTCCACATCATCGTGCTCCGCCAGGGTCTTCATCAGGACATCGCGCTCCCCGGTGATCAGATTGACCACGCCGCCGGGGATGTCGCTAGTTTCCAGTACTTGATAAAAATCCGTCGCCGAGAGCGGGTGCATCTCAGAGGGAACCGCTACCACGGCATTTCCTAGGGCAATCGCCGGAGCCACCACGGAGATCAGACCCAGAAGCGGCTGCTCGGTGGGACAGGCAACGCCGAGTACCCCCAAGGGCTCGGGTATCGCCAGCACGACACTCTTCTGAACCGTCCGATGGACAGAGCCCTCGTTCTTATCCGCCCATGCCGCCCAGATAAAGAGCTGTGCGATACTCTGCTCGACTTCTTCGGTGCCGTCTTGTCCCGTCTGCTGTGTGACTCGCGCCGCAAACTCCGCCGCGCGGTAGCTTAAGTTCTCGGCCAGGTAGTAGAGAAGCTGCGCCCGGTTATGCCCGCTCGCGCTGCCCCAGCCTACCGCAACCGCCCGTGCCGCCTCGACCGCATTGCGAATGTCTTTACGGCTACCGTCGCCGACTACCCCGATGCTCTCACCCTGCGAGCTCAGCACGGTCCGGCTGTAGCCTGAGTCAGGGCGCACCTGCTTGCCCCCGATATAGAGCTTAGCAGTTTGATCGAGATTCCTCCCCCCTAGCCCCCGTCCAACGGGGGAAACGGAGTAGTTCCCCCGCACAGCGGGGGTTAGGGGGGAACTGACAAGATACTCCCACAGCCCCTCTTTTCCGCCTTCACGGCCAAAACCGGACTCACGGTAGCCGCCAAAACCAGCCGCCGCGTCGAAGAGATTGGTGCCGTTGATCCAGATCGTCCCCGCCTTGAGCTTGGGAGCGGCTTCCAGACACTGGTTGATACTCTCCGACCAGAGCGAGGCGGCCAGTCCATAGGGCGTGTTGTTGGCAAGCGCAATAGCCTCAGCAGGCGTGCGGAAGCTCATCGCCACTAAAACCGGGCCGAAGATCTCTTCCTGGACGACAACCGACGCGGGTGAGACGCCCGTGAGCAGGGTAGGGGGGTAGAAACTGCCTGTGGTGGGACACGCCCTCTTAGGCTGGAAAAGCTCCGCTCCCTGGTTCACACCTGCCTTCACGAGCTCGTCAATCCGTGCAAGCTGTATTGGGGCCACAATCGCCCCCATATCCGTGACTTTATCCAGCGGGTCCCCGACGCGCAGAGTCTCCATACGCCGCTTCAGTTTCTGTAAAAAACGCGCCTCGACACTCTCCTGCACCAGCAAGCGGCTCCCCGCGCAGCAGACCTCGCCCTGGTTGAACCAGATCGCGTCCACGATTCCCTCAACCGCCGCATCTAAGTCCGCATCCTCAAAGACGATGAACGGGGATTTCCCCCCCAGCTCCAGGGAGAGCTTCTTCCCGCTTCCCGCGGTTGCTTTCCGAATCAGCCGCCCGACCTCCGTGGAGCCGGTGAAGGCGATTTTCTGGACATCAGGGTGGGCTACCAGCGCCGCGCCGGTGCTGCCATCCCCTGTGACGATATTGACCACGCCTGCGGGCAACCCAATCTCGGCACAGATCTCCGCAAAGAGCAGGGCCGTCAGTGGGGTAAACTCGGCGGGCTTTAGCACCACGGTACAGCCGGTTGCCAGCGCGGGCGCGATCTTCCAGGCGAGCATGAGCAACGGAAAGTTCCAGGGAATGATCTGCCCACAGACCCCCACGGCTTCGTAGCCCGCGCACTCGGTCTCCAAAAGCGTCGCCCAGCCAGCGTGGTGATAAAAATGCCGTGCCACCAGCGGGATATCAATGTCACGCGTCTCGCGGATGGGCTTGCCGTTATCCAGGGTTTCCAGAACCGCAAAAAGCCGCGCGTGTTTTTGTATCTGCCGCGCAAGAGCGTAGAGAAACTTTGCCCGCCTCACGCCCCCCAATGCTTTCCAGCCAGGCAGCGCCGAGCTTGCCGCCGCAACGGCAGCTGCAACATCGGCCTCCGTCGCTTGGCTAACCTGAGCCAGCGGCTTACCCGTCGCAGGATTATCGGTGGAGAAGAGTGTCCCTGGAGCGGTCCATGCTCCCGCAATAAAGTGCCCAAAGCCCTCCGGGCGCTGTGCCAACCACTCGAGTGCCGCAACCGCACTCTCGGGCGCAGGGCCATAGTCCATCGTCTCAAAAATCTCCGCCACACTCATAGAGAAAAGACAGCCTTGAGAATGTCCTCACGGGTGACAATGCCAACTAGTGCCCCCTCCGTGTTTACCACGGGGAGGCGGTTGATTTTTTTGTTTAGAAGCAAGCGACTCGCCTCTTGAACCGACATTTCTTCGGACGCAGAGATCACCGAGGTGGTCATCACGGTGCGTACGGCGAGGTCTGCGCCTTCGTGGTAGAGCCGTCGGACGGTAGCTTCCGGGGCGATAAAGAGGCCAAAAGCGGTTATCCGTGGCAGAGCTTCCCGTTTCTTGACCTCGTTGAGTAAGTCCGACTCGGAGAGGATTCCCACGAGTGCCCCTTCGGAGTTCACCACCGGAGCGCCACTAATCTGGCGCTCCGTGAGAATCGCTGCTGCCTCACGCAACGTGGCTTCGTCGGAGACGGTCACCACATCGCGTGTCATGATCTCAGCAAGTGTTTGCATAGTCTACTTCACTAAAAGAGCGTACTCGGTCTTTGTCCGATAGGTCTGGCCCGGTTTCAGGATCGTGCTCGGGAAGTTCTTCTGGTTCGGAGAGTCCGGGAAGTGCTGGGTCTCCAGACAGATCGCGGAGTGCTGGACGTACTTCCAGCCGCCCTTACCCACCAGAGTTCCATCGAGGAAGTTTCCGGTGTAGAACTGCAAGCCAGGCTGATCCGTGCGAACCTCCAGCTGGCGTCCCGAGGTCGCCTCGCTCAGACGCGCCACGGTGGCATAGCCCTTGGCACCCGGAAGGAGCACAAAGTTCATGTCGTAGCCGATATTGGGCTCTTTACCCCCTGCCGCCGTGATCCGATCTCCGATCATGGCAGGCTGAGAAAAGAAATCATAGGGCGTGTCCGTCACGGAGAGAATCTTACCGGTAGGAAGCAGATCCGCATCGCCCTCCGTGTAGCTCTTGGCCGCGACATAGAGCTCATGGTCGTGAATCGTCCCTCGCCCCTTGAGATTAAAGTAGGCATGGTTGGTCATGTTGATCGGGCAGGGCTTATCGGTCGTGGCGGCATACTCCATCTTAAGCGTATTGGCATCGGTGAGCGTGTAGATAACTGACGCGTTCACATTACCTGGATAGCCCTCTTCACCGTCTTTGCTGACATAGGTGAACTGCACCGCAGGGCCATCGGTCTTGGAAACAATCTGTGCCTTCCAGACACGCTTGTCCCAGCCTTTGGTGCCACCGTGGAGGTGGTTGGGAGGATTGTTGGTTGCCAGCTTGTAGGTCTTCTCCCCAAGCTTAAAGCGCCCCTTGCCGATACGATTGGCATAGCGCCCCACAGTAGAGCCCATGAACGGGTGCCCTTTTTCGTAGGCAGCTAAGTTGTCAAAGCCGAGGCAAATATCCCCGAGCTTGCCGGACTTATCAGGTGCATGGAGCTCCGTCAGGGTTGCTCCAAAAGTCATGATCTTCGCAATGAGGCCGTTCTTGTTGGTGAGTGTGTAGATCTCTACCGCCTCACCTGTCTTGAGCTTACCAAAGGACGCTTTCGTAACGCCAGCCATGTCTATTTCCATTTCCTTTCCTCGCAGACGAGTTCAGCTCTATTGTACCCGCTGTGGTATACTACGGCACGGGCCGCAGCCATTCTATGCGGCCCGTATTTTATTGCCATGTCCACTGAAACTTCTCTCTCAAAAAACGCTAAGTATATCTTTGTCACCGGCGGCGTCGTCAGCTCTATCGGTAAAGGGATTACCTCTGCGGCTCTTGGCCGCCTGCTCCGCAATCGTGGCTTTAAAGTCACGATGGTCAAGCTCGATCCCTATATCAATGTCGATGCAGGCACGATGAACCCCTTTCAGCACGGGGAGGTCTTTGTCACCGATGATGGTGCGGAGACGGATCTAGATCTAGGGCACTACGAGCGTTTTGTGGACATCAACCTAAGCCGCGCGGCCAGTGTCACCACCGGGACGGTCTACGGCGCGGTGATTGCCAAAGAGCGGCGCGGCGACTATCTGGGAGGGACGGTTCAGGTGATCCCCCATGTCACCAACGAGATCAAGGAGCGCATTATCGGGCTGAGTAAGTCCACAGGCGCCGATGTGGTGCTCGCCGAAGTTGGGGGGACGGTCGGGGATATTGAGGGCCTGCCGTTTCTGGAGGCGATCCGTCAGATGAAGCGCGATGCGGGAGCGAGCAATGTGCTCTTTGTCCACGTGACCCTGATCCCCAGTGTCGGGCCGTGGAACGAGATCAAGACCAAGCCGACACAGCACTCCGTGATGCGCCTGCGTGAAGTTGGGATTGCGCCCGATGTGCTGGTCTGCCGCGTCAAAGAGGGCCTCTCTGAGGAGCACCGCGAGAAGATCGCGCTCTTCTGCGACGTTGACGCTGATGCGGTGATCCCCGCCCGCGATGTCGAGACGATCTATGAAATCCCAGTGATCTATGAGCAAGAGGGCTTCGCGGACTTAGTGGTCAAGCGCCTCGGATTGCCCCAGAGTGAGTCCAACTTGGAGGAATGGAAGACCATTGTGGAGCGTGTCCTGCACCCCGCCCATATTGTCTCAGTCGCCGTCGTCGGAAAGTATGTCCAGAACGGTGATGCCTATATCTCCATCGCCGAGGGCCTACGCCACGCCGGGATCCAGCACAACTGCCGTGTCGAGATTGACTGGGTAGACTCCGAGGCACTCGAAGAAGAGGGCGTGGACGTGGTCGCGCGGCTGAAAAATAGCGATGCCATCGTGGTCTGCCCTGGCTTTGGTGCACGCGGCATTGAGGGCAAGATCGAGGCCGTGCGCTACGCACGCGAGCATAAAGTCCCCTACTTTGGGATCTGCCTCGGGATGCAGATGGCCGTGATTGAGTTCTCTCGCAATGTCTGTGGCCTGACGGGTGCCAACTCCACGGAGATGGACGAGAAGACCCCCCACCCGGTGATTCACCTGATGCACGACCAGTACCAAGTCGAGGACAAAGGCGCGACCATGCGCCTAGGGCTCTGGGACTGCCACCTGACGGAGGGGAGCCTCGCGGCAAAACTCTACGGAACAAGCTTTATTCAGGAGCGCCACCGCCACCGCTACGAGTTCAATAACGACTACCGCGAGCAGCTCACCACAGCGGGACTGACCTGCTCGGGGATCAACAAAGACAAAAATCTTGTGGAGATTGTCGAGATCTCCGACCATCCCTTCTTTGTGGGGGTTCAGTTTCATCCGGAGTTCAAGAGCCGCCCCAACCGGGCCCAGCCACTCTTCGCGGGACTGATTGAGGCCGCTCTGGCAAGCAAAGCAAAGAATAAAACACCATAAGATCGCGGGTACAATAGGCACATGCAAAAAGCGAAACTTCAAAATCCGGCGGCGCTCAAGGAGAAAGCCCCGGCCAAGTTCAAGGTACAGTTCGAGACGACTAAGGGTGTCTTTGTCGTGGATGTCACGCGGGATCTCTCTCCCAATGGCGTGGATCGCTTCTACAATCTGGTCAAAAATGGCTTCTTCGACGGCATCAAGTTCTTCCGCGTGGTCAAGGGCTTCGTGGTTCAGTTCGGCATTCACGGCGACCCGAGCCTCGCGGGCAAGTGGCTGGAGAGCAATATCCCCGATGATGCTGTTAAAGGCAGCAACAAGCGCGGCACGCTCACCTACGCCAAGTCTAGCGCTCCCAACTCCCGCTCCACCCAGCTCTTTATCAACCTTGCCGATAACAGCCGCCTTGATGACATGGGCTTCTCCCCGTTTGCCCAGGTCACCACGGGCATGGAAGTAGTGGATAAGCTCTTTGGCGAGTACGGTGAGCAGATCACGTCGCTTCAGGGCGAGATCGCGGCAGGGGGAAATAAGTTTCTGGAGAAGAACTTCCCCAAGCTGGATGCCATCAAGACCGCAAAGCTGATCAGGTAGTTGAGCCTCCTGCGCCTGCACGGAGTCACCGTGCGTTTCGATGATAGGCAGGTGCTTCGGGAGGTCTACTTCAAGCTGGCCAAGGGGGAGCGGGTTGGGCTGATCGGGCAGAATGGGACGGGTAAAACCACGCTCATCCGGCTCTTTCTCGGCGAGCTCGCTCCCACCGAGGGCAGGGTGGAGCAAGAGCCAGGTCTAAAAATCGGCTACTTCTCTCAGTTCTCCCAGCTCGACAGCACCCAGACCGTTGAGGAAGTGCTGGGCGAGGTACTCGCCGAACCCAAGGCCATCGAAGCCGAGCTAGAGGCGATTGCCGCACAGTTCGCCGACGAAGGCGCCGACTTAGAGATTTTATTAGAGCGCCAGGCCACGCTACTAGAGCGCATGGAGCAGCTCGACGGCTGGAACTGGCAGGTCGCCGTGGACACGGTTCTTGGCAAGCTAGGTTTCTCGCAAGAGCACCGCACGCGCCCTATTGCCCAGCTCTCCGGTGGCTGGCGCAACCGCGCAGCGCTGGCGAAGATTTTACTGGAGGCCCCTGAGGCACTGCTGCTGGATGAGCCGACAAACTACCTTGATGTCGAGGGTGTCGCGTGGCTCGAAGAGTGGCTCCGTGGCTTTCCGGGCGCGGTGCTTCTCGTCTCCCACGACCGGCAGTTTTTAGACCGCGTCGACACGCGCATCGTCGAGCTGGAGATCTACCGCCTCAGCGACTACGCGGGCCACTACAGCGACTACATCCAAGAAAAACCGTTTCGCCTGAAGACCAGCGAGCGCCAGTTTCTGCACGAAGAAGAGCTGCTGCTGCTCGAGGCCGAGGCGCTGAAAGAGCACAAAGAGCGCCGCGAGCGCACGATTGCCGATCTGTAGAAGCGCGTCACGCCGCGCCCCGCGCCGGTGCTAATCACGGAGATCTA